>JAUPWC010000373.1 GCA_030916665.1 Verrucomicrobiota bacterium | reverse complement strand
ACGGCGAGCTTCTGCTGGTCGAGGCCGTTGGCCATCGAGTAGCCGTGCGCGATGCAGTGCGAGTAGGCGATGATGAGCGAAGGACCGGGGTGCGCCTCGGCCTCGAGGAAGGCCTGCACCGTCTGGCTGTCCTTGGCGCCGAAGGCGACGCGGGCGACATAGACGTTGCCGTAGCTGGCCGCGATCATCGCGAGGTCCTTCTTGTCGGTGTCCTTGCCGGCGGCGGAGAACTTCGCGACCGCGCCGAGCGGCGTGGACTTGGACTTCTGGCCGCCGGTGTTGGAATAGACCTCGGTGTCGAGGACGAGGATGTTGACCTTGCGACCGGTGGCGAGGACGTGGTCGAGGCCGCCGAAGCCGATGTCGTAGGCCCAGCCGTCGCCGCCGACGATCCACACGGATTTCTTGACAAGATAACCGGCGAGCTGCGCGAGGCGGCGGGCGCGGTCGTCGTCCAGCGTGGTGAGCGCGGCCTCGAGATCGACGAGCAGGCCGCGCGCGACGGCGATGCC
This sequence comes from Verrucomicrobiota bacterium, assembly GCA_030916665.1. Classification (GTDB taxonomy): domain Bacteria; phylum Verrucomicrobiota; class Verrucomicrobiia; order Opitutales; family Opitutaceae; genus Lacunisphaera. Next base: position 3,734 of record JAUPWC010000373.1, on the reverse strand, counting down.
GGTGTCGGTCTTCTGGTCGGCGGCCTTGAAGCTCTCAATGAGCGCCGGCGGTAGCGAGGGAGCGAGCTCGTCGAGCAGGCGCCAGGCCTGGGCGGCGAGCTGATCCACGCCGGCGCGCATGCCGAGGCCGTATTCAGCGTTGTCCTCGAAGAGGGAGTTGGACCAGGCCGGGCCGCGGCCCTGGGCGTTGGCCGCGTAGGGCGTGGTCGGGAGGTTGCCGCCGTAGATGGACGAGCAGCCGGTGGCGTTGGCAATGTAGAGGCGGTCGCCGAAGAGCTGCGTGAGCAGCTTGAGGTAGGGCGTCTCGCCGCAGCCAGCGCAGGCGCCGGAGAACTCGATGAGCGGCTCGCGGAACTGCGTGCCCTTCACGGTATCCTGCAGCAGCGCGGGGGGCGCGGGCGGCAGCGTGAGGAAGAACTCGAAGTTCGCGCGTTCGGCGTCGCGCAGCGGCTCGACCGGGGCCATCATGAGGGCCTTGCGCTTGAGGTCGCTCTTGTCCTTCGCGGGACAGACTTTCTGGCAGAGGGTGCACCCCGTGCAGTCCTCGGGGGCAACCTGGATGGTGTAGGCATGACCGGGGACGTCAGCCGCGCGCAACTTGGCGTGTTTGTAACCGAGCGGCGCGCCTTCCAGACTGGCGATGGGGCACACGCCTGCCCGGATCGCAGCATGGGGACACACCATAACGCACTTGTTGCACTGGATGCAAAGGTCGGCATCCCACACGGGGATCTCCTGCGCGATGGCGCGCTTTTCCCAGCGCGCGGTGCCGGTCGGCCAGGTGCCGTCGGGCGGGAACGCGCTCACGGGCAGGCGGTCGCCGTCGCCCGCCAAAATGGTCGCGGTGACCTGGCGCACGAAATCCGGCGCGCCGGGCGCGATGATCGGCAGGCGGCCCTGCTCCGCGGTGACCGCGGCGGGCACGGGAATCTCGTGCAGTGCCGCGAGCGCGGCATCCACGGCGGCCTCGTTCTTGGCCACAATGGTCTCGCCCTTTTTGCCGTAGGTCTTGCGGATCGCGTCCTTGATGGCGGCGATGGCCTCGTCGCGCGGGAGCACACCGGCGAGGGCGAAGAAGCAGGTCTGCATGACCGTGTTGATCTGGCCGCCCATGCCGGCGGCGCGGGCCACGGCCAGCGCGTCGATCGCGTAGAGCTTCAGGCCGCGCTCGATGATGCGGGCCTGGACTTCCTTCGGCAGGCGGTCCCATACGCGGTCGGGCGTCGTGCCGACGTTCAGCAGCAGCGTCGCGCCGGGCGCGGCGGTCGTCAGCACGTCGAGGCGCTCGACAAACGGGAAGTGATGCACGGCCACGAAGTCTGCCGCCCCGACAAGGTAGGGCGCGCGAATGGGCTTCGGCCCGAAGCGCAGGTGCGAGATGGTCATCGCGCCGCTCTTCTTGGAATCATAGACGAAGTAGCCCTGTGCGTTGAGGTCGGTGCCCTCGCCGATGATCTTGATGGAATTCTTGTTGGCCCCGACGGTGCCGTCGGCGCCCAGCCCGTAGAACACGGCGCGGCGCGTGCCGGCCGGCTCGATGTCGGGCTCGTCCAGCGCGGGCAGCGAGAGCTTCGTGATGTCGTCGTTGATGCCGACGGTGAAACGCTTGCGCGGGTGGTCGGACTTCAGCTCGTCGAAGACCGCGCGGACCATGCCGGGCGTGAATTCCTTCGACCCGAGCCCGTAGCGCCCGCCGAGGAGCGTGACGTTGGTGCGGCCGGCCTCGAAGAGCGCGGCGGCAACGTCGAGGAAAAGCGGTTCGCCGAGCGCGCCGGGTTCCTTGGTGCGGTCGAGCACGGCGATAGACCTGACGGTCGGGGGAATCGCCGCGAGCAAGGCCTGGGCGTCGAAGGGACGGTAGAGGCGCACGCGCACCACCCCGGTGCGGCGGCCGTGCGTGTTCAGCCAGGCGGCGGTCTCCGCGACGGTTTCGCCGCCGGAGCCCATGATGATCACGACCTGCTCGGCCTCGGGGTGCCCTTCGTAGTCGAACAGCTTGTAGCTGCGGCCGGTGCGCGCGGCGAAGTCGTCAAAGACCTGCTGCACGGTGCCGGCCACGCGGTCGTAGAAGGGATTGCAGGCCTCGCGCGCCTGGAAGAACACATCGGGATTCTGGGCGGTGCCGCGGATGGCGGGCCGGTCGGGCGTGAGCGCGCGGTCGCGGAAGCCGGTGACGTATTTCTCGTCCACGAGGGCGCGCAGGTCGTCGTCGGAAAGCAGCGCGATCTTGGCGACCTCATGCGAGGTGCGGAAACCGTCGAAGAAGTGGAGGAACGGCACGCGGGTCGCGAGCGTGGCGGCGTGCGTGACGGCGGCGAAATCCTGCGCCTCCTGCACGGAGCCCGAGCAGAGCAGCACGGCGCCGGTCTGACGGCAGGCCATGACGTCGGAGTGGTCGCCGAAGATCGAGAGCGCATGCGTGGCCAGCGCGCGGGCGGTCACGTGCAGCGCGAAGGGATGCAGCTCGCCGGCGATCTTGTAGAGATTGGGGATCATCAGCAGGAGGCCCTGCGACGCGGTGAACGAGCTCGCGAGCGCGCCCGCCTGGAGCGCACCGTGGAGCGCACCGGCGGCGCCGCCCTCCGACTGCATCTCGATGACCTCGGGCACATGGCCCCAGAGGTTGGGTTTGTGTTTCGCGGACCATTCGTCCACCCACTCGCCCATCGGGGATGACGGGGTGATGGGGTAAATGGCGAAGAGCTCGCTGACACGGTAAGCCACGGATGCGACAGCCTCATTGGCGTCGAGCGTGGCGACGGGGGCGTGGCGTGGACTGATCACGTCGTGACCCTAACAGAATCCCTGCACGCTGCCCCCGCAGCGGTTGCGCAGGAGCATGCATAAATTGGCGCGCGTGGCTTTTACAGTGTGCGCTTCCTGTGGGTCAGCGCGCTTGCGCGCGCCTCAAGGCAGCGCCGCAAGCGGTCTGCCCACAGCAGTCAGGCGACCACGTTGTCGCTACGCTCCAACGCGGCTACAGCTTGGATCGCGCCCTCCGTGCAATGCGCAACATTCCGTTCCGGTTGCACGGGCGGCGCATTGACCGCGCGAGAATTTGCTGCCTCCGTTTCTCCGGCTCCCCTCCCCCGCCCCAGGTTCAACCGACTTCTCTGCCTCGTGTTGCTGGCCGCCCTGCGCGTCTCCGCCGACACCCCGATCACGCCCGTGCCGTCGCACGCCGATTTCCGCGTCGCGACCATCCAGGTGCGCATCGCCCCCGATCATCGCGACTGGACCTACCGGCTCGGCGAGCCCGCGAAGTTCCGCATCATGGTCACCGCCGACAACACGCCCGTGGACAACGCCACCGTTACCTGGTCCGTCGGTCCTGAGCTGATGCCCGTGGAGAGGAAAACCGCGAGCGTGCCCCCCGAAGGACTCGTCGTGGACGGCGGCACACTGCACGTCGGCGGCTTCATCCGTTGCAAGGCGGCCGTCGAATTCGCCGGCCGCACCTACCACGGCGTGGCGACGGCGGCCTTCGCGCCCGAGACGATCAAGCCGTTCCAGACCGAGCCGGCGGACTTCGACGCATTCTGGGCCAGGGGCAAGGAGGACCTCGCCAAGATTCCGCTCGAGGCGCGGCTCACGCTCCTGCCCGATGCCTGCACCGACAAGGTGAACGTCTATCACGTGAGCATCCGCACGGCGAACCAGGCGTGGAATCCCACCCCACCGCGCATCTACGGCATCCTTTGCGAACCCAAGGCCCCGGGCAAATACCCGGCCGT
>JAUPWC010000037.1 GCA_030916665.1 Verrucomicrobiota bacterium | reverse complement strand
CCTCGAGGTTGAAGTGGGCGCTGAGATCGCGGGCGAGTTCGGAGAGGAAGAAATCGCGGGCGAGCGGCGTGGCGGGGGCGGTGGCGAGGCCGCCGGCGCGCGAGGCCGGGGCGGCGACGAACAGGGACAGAGCCAGGGTGAGGCGGGGAAGGAGGCGCATGGGGATCAGCGTTTCATCTGCGCGACGTTTTGGAGCATCTCGTCGGAGGTCTGGATGGACTTGGAGTTCACCTCGTAGGCGCGCTGGGCGACGATCAGGTTCACCATCTCCTCGACGATGTTGACGTTGGAGGCCTCGATGTAGCCTTGGATGGTGCGGCCGAAGCCCAGCTCGGCGGGATTGCCCGACTCGGGCGTGCCGGAGGCGGCGGTCTCCTCATAGAGGTTGCCGCCGAGCGAGCGGAGGCCGGCGGGGTTGGAGAAACGGGTGACCGTGAGGCGGAAGGTCTGGTTGCCGTTGGCGGACTGCACGGTGACGGTGCCGTCCTCGGCCACGGCGACCGAGCTGGCCCCGGCGGGAATCGGCTGGAAGCCGCTCAGGACCGGCAGGCCGTCGATCGTCACGACCTGGCCCTGGGCGTTGGTCTTGAAGGAGCCGTCGCGGGTGTAGGCGAGCGTGCCGTCGGCCCGCTGGATCTCGAAGAAGCCGTCGCCCTGGAGGGCGATGTCGAGCTTCTCGCCGGTGTTGGTGAGCTGGCCCTGGGTGAAGACCTTGGAGGTGGAGGCGACACGCGCGCCGTTGCCGACCTCGATGCCGGTGGGGACGATGTTGCCGCCGCCGGAGTCGGAGCCCGAGGCGCGGGGCTTCTGGTAGAGGAGATCCTGGAACTCGATCTTGCTGCGCTTGAAGCCGGGGGTGTTCACGTTCGCCAGGTTGTTGGCGATCGTGTTGAGGTTGAGCTGCTGGGCCTCCATGCCGGTGGCGGCGGAGTAGAGCGAGAGGTTCATGCGCGGGCGGGGTTGAAATCCAGCCGCACCACGACTGGGGCCGGCCCGGCCCCATACCGGGCGCGGCCATGCAGTCGTGATTGCGGTTGTCTGTATGGGGAAGTCGAGAAAGGCAGGAACGACAGGACCACGGACCACAGACCACGGGACCCGCCGAGGGCGGCCGTCGTAACGTGGAGATCTGTGTGGTTCGGAGTCATGTGGTCAGTAGTCGGTGGTCAGTAGTCTGCTCGGCCGGGCTCAGCCGAGGGCCTCGAGGGCCTTTTGCATCTGCTGGTCGATGGTGGTGATCATCTTCTGGTTGGCCTCGTAGGCGCGGGAGATGAGCACGAGGTCCACCATTTCACGGAGGGGCTGCACGTTGCTCTGCTCGAGGTAACCCTGCATCAGCTCGGGCTCCTCGACCTCCACCATGCCGGATCCCGGCGTGGCGAGGAACATGCCGCCGGAGGTGGGCATGAGCGCGGCGGTGTTGGCGAATTTCTGGATCGAGAGTTTGCCGAGCGAAAGTGAACCCTGGAAGACGGTGCCGTCTTGGTTGACCACCACCGCGCCGCCGCCGGGCAGCAGCGTGATGGGGTCGCCGTTGGTGTTCATCACCTCAAGGCCGCTGGAGGTCACGAGCGTGCGGTCGGGGCGCAGGCGGAACTCGCCGCTGCGGGTATAAGCCTTGCCGCCGTCGGGCGTCTGAATCTCGAAGAAGCCCTCGCCCTGGATGGCGATGTCGAGCTCGCGACGGGTGGGCATGGTCTCGCCGGAGATGAAATTGATGCCGTTGGACGTTTTTGGGAAGACGGCAGGCACGCCGGAACCCTCGCCATTTTTACCGTGGCGGCCCGGACGCACCTCACCGGCGGAGTCGGTGCTGAACTGGATGGTGCGCTTCCGGTAGCCGGTCGTCTGGGCCGAAGTGATGTTTTGGGAAACATTGTCCTGCCACCGCTCGAGAGCGGCGAGGGAGGCGGCACTTTGGTAGAGACCGATGTTCATGTTGCCAGCCACTTAGCAACGCCGATGCCAAGGCCCGGCACCACCGCCCTTAAACCCTCCCGCTCTGTGACTTAAAAATTAATCAGTTTGGGAGGTATCTGCTCCAGATCCGTCCCCACCCCGGCCCCGGCAAAACTTGCCCGGCCGGAAACACCGCTACCCTCAGTGTTAAAGTCTATCGGCCACAACCGCGCCGGCTTGATGCGTTATCCGGGAAAAAAGATGGAAACGCGAAGGCCGCGGAGACGCATCCGGCAGATGGATGGCCCCAAGAGGGATTGAATGCGGAGCGTGCAAAAAACAGCCGCAAAGACCGGGAGCGCCTCAACTGACAGTAAAATCAACAAACAACGGCCTGACCCCATATGAATCGCCGCCAAGAGGGATTGAATGCGGAGCGTGCAATAAACAGCCGCAAAGACCGAGAGCGACTCAACTGACAGTTAAATCAACAAACAACGGCCTGACCCCATATGAATCTCGCCTGAAAAACGACCGCCATATCGTCACGCTCGCCACGAGCCCTGACGGCGTGAACTGGACACGCTACCCCAACAGCATGGAGGTTTCCGGCTACCATCACAACGTCGCCTATGGTTTCCTGAGCCTGCGTCCCGCGCTCTACGCCGCCGGGACTGGCGAGGTGAAGTTCCGGAACTTCACCTACCGCGCCCTGCCCTG
>JAUPWC010000372.1 GCA_030916665.1 Verrucomicrobiota bacterium | reverse complement strand
AGCAAAACTGGCCGCAGACCTACGTTGAAGCCGGCACGACCTACCAGGCGCGGCTGCGCACCTACCTCGCCGAGATCCGCCGCCTCGGCGCCACGCCCGTGCTCGTCACCTCGCCCCAGCGCCGAAACTTCTCGCCCGACGGCAAGATCCGTAACACGCATGGCGATTACCCCGCCGCCGTGCGCGCCGTCGCCGCCGAGGAGCAGGCCGCCCTCATCGACCTCGAAGCCGCCAGCCGCGCGCTCTACGAAGCCCTCGGCCCCGACCGCTCGCCCCTCGCCTTCAGCAACGGCGGCAAGGACGCCACGCACCACAACAACTACGGCGCCTATCAGCTCGCCAAGGCCGTCGCCCAAGGCATCCGCGACAGCGCCGCACTCACCCCGCTCGCCGCCTTCCTTGCCAACGATTTCGCCGCCTACGATCCCGCGAAACCCGACGATCCGGCCGCGTTCAAGCTCCCCGCGAGTCCCCAGCGCAGCGATCTGCGTCCGCGCGGAAATTGAAGCGCATCGCGGGTGCAGCAATCAACTGTTCACGGTCCCGAAAACATTGTTTCGACGAATGAGCGCTCGGGTTGAACAACCACGAGAAAAGTGCTGAAGCGAAAGGATGTAACATTAGACGCAGGTCCCCGCCGACGCCGAGGCGCAAGGCGTGTGGGAGTTTGCGGCCTTTGGGCGTTGAGGGGTTTTCAAGCTGATCGAGGTGGAGCGACCTGCTCCTCAGGGCGCTTTGCGGAGAGCGCACATCCTCTGCGCGTTGAGGAGCAACGCGCACCACCTCAGACCGTCCCCCATATGACTGTCCTGCACGCCCGGATTTCCGATTTCACCCATCCCGTGCAGATTACCCGCACCCCACCGGACTCTCTCCGTTCTCCGCCCCCACCCCCATGAAACTACCCCACGCCCTGCTCATGGCCGCATTGGCCGCGTCTGCGTTCGCGCAGTCTGCCCCCGCGCCCGCTTTATTTCCCGTCACCATCACCGTGGACGCCGCCAAGCCGACCGGCCCGCTGCGGCCGGTGTGGCGGTTCTTCGGGGCCGACGAGCCGAACTACGCGACGATGAAGGACGGCCGCAAGCTGCTCACGGAGCTGGGCAAACTCGGCAAGCCGCAGGTGTATTTCCGCGCGCACAACCTGCTCTCAACCGGCGATGGCACGCCGGCGCTCAAGTGGGGTTCGACCAACGCCTACACCGAGGATGCCGCGGGCAACCCGGTCTATGACTGGACGATCGTGGACCACATCTTCGACACCTACCTCGCGCGCGGCCTCAAGCCGTATGCGCAGATCGGTTTCATGCCCAAGGCGCTCTCGACGAACCCGGAACCCTACCAGCACGAGTGGCGTCCCGGCCTGCCCTACCAGGAGATCTACACCGGTTGGGCCTACCCGCCGAAGGACTACAAGAAGTGGGAGGAACTCTGCTACCAGTGGGTGAAGCACTGCGTGGAGCGCTACGGCAAAGCCGAGGTCGAGTCCTGGTATTGGGAAGTGTGGAACGAGGCCAACATAGGTTACTGGAAGGGCACGCCCGAGGAATTCCGCAAGACACACGACTTCGCCATCGCCGGCGTGAAGCGCGCCCTCCCCACCGCGCGCGTCGGCGGACCCGACAGCGCCGGCCACGGCGGCGAGTGGATGCACGACTTCATCGAGCACTGCCTGCGCGGCACCAACCACGCCACCGGCCAGAAAGGCACGCCGCTCGACTTCGTCGCCTTCCACGCCAAGGGCTCGCCCACCTTCGTGGACGGCCACGTCCGCATGGGCATCGCCAACCACCTCCGCGGCATCGACGGCGGCTTCCAGATCGTCGCGTCGTATCCCGAGACGAAGAACACGCCGATCATCATCGGCGAGTCCGACCCCGAGGGCTGCGCTGCCTGCCAGGGGCCGAGCTTCTCCTACCGCAACGGCACCGTCTATTCGAGCTACACGGCCGCGAGCTTCGCCCGGAAACTCGACCTCGCCGACAAGCACGGCGTGAACTTCGAGGGCGCGCTGACCTGGGCCTTCACCTTTGAGGACCAGCCGTATTTTGCCGGCTTCCGCCAGCTCGCCAGCAACGGCCTCCCGCTCGCCGTGCTCAACGTCTTCCGTATGATGGGCCGCATGGAAGGCGACCGCCTCGCCGCGACCAGCTCCGCGCAGGTGCCGCTCGACGTGATCCTGAAGGACGGCGTGCGCGGCGCGCCCGACGTCGGCGTGATCGCCGCCCGCTCCGGCCACCGCACGACGATCATGGTCTGGCACTACCACGACGACGACCTCGCCGGCCCCGCCGCCGAGGTCGCGCTCACCGTGGACGGCCTGCCCGCCGGCCTGAAATCCGCACAGCTCACGCACCACCGCGTGGACGAGTTCCACTCCAACGCCTACGGCGACTGGAAGCGGATGGGGTCACCCCTCGCCCCCAACCGCAAGCAATACGACCAGCTCCTCGCCTCGAGTGAACTCGCCGCCCTAGCCGACGCCCCGGCCACCGTCGCCGTGGCCAACGGCCAGGCGGAACTGAAGTTCGCGCTTCCCCGCCAGGGCGTGTCGCTGCTCACGCTCGACTGGAGCGAGTGAGGCTGAGGTTTTGAACCACAAATGGGGTTTCGCCAACGGCGGAACCTACATTCACCCCTTCGGCTGATCGCCTCCGGTTTTTGTTTTGGGGTCT
>JAUPWC010000371.1 GCA_030916665.1 Verrucomicrobiota bacterium | reverse complement strand
GTTTGCGGATGCAGTTCGTAAGCCCAATGTGGCCGGAGTTCCGCCCGACGTGGCCGGCCGCCGGGAAAACTCATCAAACGCCGGGCCTCGTGCAGGAGAATTGCCCAACCAGCCTTGCAGAAACGGCCCGAATGGATCGGCCAGCGGCTTCCGGGCGGAGGAACCCTCGGCATGCCACGAGCTCTCGGCCTTCTTCTGCACCTCATAAAGCCGGAGCAGATACTGCGGATCGTCTGGAGATGCCATCTGTCCATCAAGGGGGACGATGCCTGCAACGGTGTCCGCGCGGACAGATTCGCCCGACTGGCCTTTCTCGGTCGCTTCCAGACGCCTGACACCGTTCACAAGCCAATTTTTGCGCTCTTCAGTCACTTTCTCAGCCTTGCGCTGCCTTTCAAGTTTTTCGGGCGTGAGCAGGGCGGGCGCGGGCAATTCTTCCTGTCCCGGAATGTGCAGTCCAGGAGTTCCGGTCCGCAAACCGTCTTTGGCGTCGGGACCGCGACTGGTCCCCTGCCCGCTCTCAAGTTTTCTCAGCCCCTGCTTTGATGACTCCAAGGGCACGCCAGCACCCGCGCCCTGACCCGGCGATGCTATCGCCAGCGCACCGAGCACAAAGGCTGCCGCTGGCCGCCACATCAGGTTTTGAAGAAAATGCCCTTGAGGTTCATCTCCAGCGCGGCGGGATTCGGCGAGAAGCGAAGGCCGTCGGCCTTGCTGATCTTGCCCTCCTTGATGAGGCGGTAGAGATCCTTGTTGAAGGACTTCGACATGCCGTCCGAGCCGGATTCGAGCAACTGCTGGATCTTGTCGTTCTGGCCGTCGAGGATCAGGTTTCTGACCGTGGCGTCGGCGACGAGAATCTCGTGGGCCGCGAACCGGCCGCCGCCTTCGAGGGCCGGACTCAGTTTCTGGCAGATGAATCCGCGCAGCGAACCGGCGATCTGGCGGCGGGCCTGGGCGAGTTGCTCCGGCGGGAAGAACTCAAAGAGGCGCGTGAGCGACTGGGCGACCGTGGCCGCGTGCATCGTCGAGAACACCAGGTGGCCCGTCTCGGCCGCGGAGATCGCGGTTTCAAAGGTTTCCTTGTCGCGCATTTCGCCGATCAGGATCACGTCGGGATTCTGGCGCAACACCGACTTGATCGCCATTTCGAAGCTCGGCACATCGAGGCCGATTTCGCGCTGCTGGAACAGGGACTTGTCGTCGCTGAAAGTGTATTCGATCGGGTCCTCGATCGAGACGATGTGCTTGTCCATGTTCTGGTTGATCCAGTTCAGCATGGCGGCCATGGTCGAACTCTTGCCGGAGCCGGTGGCGCCGCAGACCAGCAGGATGCCGTCCTTGGCCTGCGACATCTTGATGAGGGTTTCGCCCTCGATGTTCAGCTCCGCAAAGGTCGGCGGGCGGCTCTTGATGTGACGAAAAACGATGCTGACCAGACCGCGCTGATGGAAGGCGTTCACGCGGAAGCGCCCGATGTCGTCGGCCGCGTAGGCAAAGTCCACCTGACCGTCCTTCTCCCACTTGTCGCGGAAGATGCGCGGCACCTTTTCATCGACGAAGGCCTGGGCGTGCTCGCAGCTGATGGGGTCCATCTCGACCGAGCGCAACCGGCCGCCGAGGCGGAGGTAGCCGGGCTTCTCGGACTTGATCACGATGTCGCTGGCCCCGCTTTCGACGGCAAGCTTGAGCAGATCATTGATGATTTCGAGGTGGATTGTGTTGCTCATGGAATTTTATGCGTGAACCGCCCTTAAAGCTGTGCTTTGCCTAGAGGCTAACTCCGCTCCGTTCAAGGTAACTTTCCCATGAATCGTTCCCGCACCTTCACCGGCACCTTCACCGCCATCGTCACACCGTTTCGTGACGGGGCCGTCGCATTCGACGATCTGAAGAAACTGGTGAACGTGCAGATCAAGGGCGGCATCAGCGGCCTCGTGCCCGTCGGCACCACCGGCGAGTCGCCGACCGTCTCGCATGAGGAGCACCTCGACGTCATCCGCTGCACGATCGAGACGGCCCGCGGCCGGGTGCCGATCATCGCCGGAACCGGGTCGAACTCGACACGCGAGGCCATCGACATGACCAAGGCCGCCGACGAGGCCGGCGCCGACGGCTTCCTGCTCGTCGCGCCCTACTACAACCGGCCGACCCAGGAAGGCCTGTTCCGTCACTTTGCCGAGGTCGCCGGCGTCACCGACAAGCCCATTGTCCTCTACTCCATCCCTGGCCGCTGCGGCATCGAAATCAGCGTGAAGGTCATCGAGCGCCTGCGCGCGAAGTTCCCGCATGTCGCCCACATCAAGGAAGCCGGCGGCAGCGTAGATCGCGTGGATCAGATCATCTCCGCCCTTGGCAACGACATGACCGTGCTCAGCGGCGACGACTCCCTCACCCTGCCCTTCATGGCCGTCGGTGCCAAGGGCGTGGTCAGCGTGGCCAGCAACCTTTACCCGAAGGAAGTCGGCAAACTCGTCAGTCTCGCGCTCGCCGGCGATTACGCCAAGGCCCGCGCTCTGCACCGCCGCCTGTATCCGGTGTTCAAGACCATCTTCATCGAGTCCAATCCAGCGCCCATCAAGCTGGCCATGACGAAGGCTGGCATCATCGGTTCGCCCGAAGTGCGTCCGCCGCTGTGCGAGCTCTCCGACGCCAGTCGGGAAACGCTGCTCGCCACCATCAAGGCTTTCGCCCGCTGAACCCATGAGTCTCAAGATTCTTCTCAACGGTTCGAAGGGGCGCATGGGCCAGGCCATTGCCGCCGCGGCCCACGACATGCAGGAGACAATCGCCGCCGCCATCGATGCCGGCGACGACGCCGCGGCGCATATCGGTGCCTGCGACGTGATCATCGATTTCAGTTCGCACCACGCCACCGGCAGGCTGCTCGAACTCGCCGTCGCGCAGCGCAAGCCGATCGTGATCGGCACCACCGGCCACGCCGCCGACGAAAAGAAGCGCCTGCTCGGACTCGCCGCCCAAGTTCCCTGCGTTTGGGCCGGCAACTTCTCCGTCGGCGTCAACCTGCTCTTCGCTCTCACCCGCCGTGCCACCGCCGTGCTCGGCGCCGACTACGACACCGAGGTGATCGAGATGCACCACCGCTTCAAGAAGGACGCCCCGAGCGGCACCGCCGCGCGCCTGCTTGAGATCATTCTCGAGGAGCGCAAGCTCACCGCCGAGGCCCTGAAGCACGGTCGCTCCGGCATCACCGGCGAACGCCAGCCGACCGAGGTTGGTGTCCACGCGCTGCGCGGCGGCGATGTCGTCGGTGACCACACCGTGCTCTACGCCGCGCTCGGCGAACGCGTCGAACTCACGCACAGGGCCTCCGACCGCGGCATCTTTGCCCGCGGGGCGGTGCGCGCGGCCCAGTGGGTGGTCGGTCAGAAGCCCGGGGTTTACGACATGCAGGACGTGCTCGGTCTGAAGTAAATGATCACGAGCGTCTCCGGCACCCTCGTTTCCGCCACGCCGCTCAGCGCGGTGATCGAGACCGGCGGGATCGGCTACGAAATCAGCATTCCGGTCACGACCGCCGAGCGCCTGCCCCAGCCCGGAAACACGGCCAAGCTGCACACGCTGGCCGTTTATCGCGAGGACTCACAGACCCTCTACGGCTTCGCCACTATCGAGGAACGCGATTTCTTCCGGCTGTTGGTCGAGAAGGTCACGGGAGTCGGGCCGAAGATGGCACTGAGCGTCATGAGCAAGCTCTCCCTGCCCACGTTGAAATCGGCCATCGCGTCGGGGGATGTCGGCCTGCTGGCAAAATGTCCCGGCATCGGACGAAAAACCGCCGAGCGGCTCGTGATCGAGCTGCGCGACAAACTCAGCCCGTCCGACACCGCCACGCTCGTTGCGCCCACCGATGCTCCGAAGGCCCCGGCGGCCGACAACCGAGTGAACGACGCCGTCCTCGCACTCACCGCGCTCGGCTACAAAGCCGCCGACGCTGACAAGGCGGTCCGCCAGGCTTGGATCGCGCTCGGTCCCAAGGCCACGACCGAGGCCCTGATCAAGAAATCGCTCGGTTGATCCGAGCGGGCATAAAAAAGCCGCCCCTTGCGGAGCGGCTGGAGTGGTTTGGTTCAGCGCTGGAACTGAAACGCAGCGGAAAACTCGGCCTGCTGGGCAGAAGTAGTCTGGTGGCTGCGGAAGACGCGCTGCTCATGCGTGGAGCTGGCGCGGACCGGATCGAAAAGACTGTCCTCGAACAGTGGCTGGAGGCGGCCGACCTGCAGGCGGGCATTGCTGAAGCTGCGCTCCTCGTCCTGCTCGCGAATGTCCGCCAACATGGCGCTGTAGTTGGGGCTGGCTGCCGGCGGGACCTCAGTCAAATCGGCGGACACCG
>JAUPWC010000370.1 GCA_030916665.1 Verrucomicrobiota bacterium | reverse complement strand
GGGGGCGAGATCCAGGGCACGGGTGAAGGCCTCCACCGCCTCGGTGAACTTCTCCCGCTGCAACAGCACCAGTCCGAAACCCAGATGCACCTCGGCGAGCGTGGAATTCTGCACAAAGGCCGCCTGCAGGTGCGGCAGAGCTTCCGGCGCACGCCCTTCCCGCGCCAACAGCAGGCCCAGCAACGCCTGCGCCTGCGGAAATACCGGCATGAGACGCACCGCCTCGGCATAGGCGCGGATCGCCTCGGCCGGACGCCCGGCATCCTGCCACGCCAGGCCGAGATTGAAATGCACCTGCGCACCCCCCGGATCCAGCTGCGCCGCCTGTTCGTAGTGGCGGATCGCCGCCGCGAACTCGCCGCGCTGGTAGTGGACGAGCGCGAGATTGGCGTGCGCCTGCGGGCTGCCCGGGCGCTTCCGCACCGTGTCGCTCCAAAGCTGGAACGGGTCCTGGTAATCGCGGTTGCGGTCCGCCGTCGCCAGGCCGGCCACGATCGCCAGCGCGAAGCACAGCGCCAGGCCGCGGCGGCCCACCCAGGCGGTGGTTGCCGCGACCAGCACGCCGATCAGCGCCGCCAGCGGCAGATACATCCGGTGCTCCACGATGATCTGCGCGCCGGACATCAGGCTGGTCGGCGCCAGCAGCAGGAAAAACGCGCCCAGCCCGAGCGACTCCGGCCGGCGCTTCCACCACAGCCACGCGGTCAGCCCCAGCAACAGCGCGATCATCAGCGTGCATCCGACCAGGACGGGCCGGCGCGGATCGCCGGCGATGCCGTATTCAAAAATCAGCGGATGCGGCCAGATCGTCAGCCCGAGATAACGCGTCAGGGCCTCCGGTTGCGTGGACCAGTATTTCAGCAGCGCCTCCCCGCTCCACGCAAAGGTGCCGCCCCGGTCGCCGCCCGTGCCCAACACCAGCCACGCGAGCGGCACCCAGGTGGCCGCGAGCGCCAGGTAGTAGAGCGGACGCCGCCGCAACGCGGCCAGCACGCTGTCACAATAAAACACGCGGTCGGCCATCAGCACAAAGACCGGCGCGGTCACGGCCACTTCCTTCGTGCCGACGCCGAGCAGGCAGGCGAGAACCGAGACCGCGCCCCACTTCCAACCGCCGCCCGCCCCGGCCATCCGCACAAAGGCATAAATCGTGAGCAGGTAGAAAAATCCCATCAGCGACTCCGCGCGCTGGACGACATAGGTCACGGCCTGGGTCTGCAGCGGATGCAGCACCCAAAGCAACGCGATGGCGCAGGCCGCCGGCGTGGCGAAGACCTTGAGATGATACGGCGGCACCACGCGATCCGGGTGTTTGGGCTCGACGGGAGCCGACGCAAAGCCCCGCCCGCCCGCCACGCGCGGCAACACCCGCCGCACCAGTCCGAACAGCAGCAGCCCCGCCGCGAGGTGGATGAGCAGGTTCACAACGTGATAGCTCCACGGCGATGTGCCGCTGATCGCGTAGTTCACCGCCAGCGACAGGTTCAGCACCGGCCGCCCGCTCACCGTGTAGCCGAACTCCCGTGGCGGATTCAGCGGACCCGACAGCGGCCAGAGGTGCCGGATGCTCGGGTTGTCGAGGATGCACGGGATGTCGTCGAAAACGAATGGAACGCTGAACGAGTTCCAGTAAGCCGCCACGCCCGCAACCGCGATGAGCCCGCCGCAAAGCAGAATGGTGCGCCGGTTGCTCATGTCGGCAGCCATGCTGACGGACTCCGCCGGTCAGGGCGATATTTGTCTGTGTCAGTAGTTGTCCAAGGTGGAGCCCGCGCTCCGCGCGGGCTGGAAGGCAGGGCGTGACCGTTGGGCGCGCCGAATGGGTGTTCACGGCCAACCCGGCGGTCCGTCCCTACCCCACCTCAAACACCGCCCAACAGCCTCAGCAACCCCGCTTCGTCGATCACGGGCACACCGAGCTGCTGCGCCTTTTCCAATTTCGAACCCGCCTCGGCACCGGCGAGCACGTAGCTGGTCTTCTTGCTGACGCTGCCGCTGACCTTGCCCCCGGCCGCGAGGATTTTCTGCTCCGCCTCCTCGCGCTTCATCGTCGGCAACGTGCCGGTCAGCACGAAGGTCTTGCCCGTGAACGCGCCCGCCGCGACCACCGTGCCCTGCGGGTCGATGCCCAGCTTGGCCAGCTTGCCGAGCAAACGCCGGCCGGGCTCGCTGCCAAAAAAATCCACGACGCTCGCCGCCACCGCCGGACCGATCTCCGAGGGAACTCCGGCCAGCGCTCCGGCATCAAGCGCTGCAATCTCGCTGTCGAGCTGCGCGCACAGCTCCTTGCGCCGGGCCTTGTCCGCCTCGTCCTTGGGCGGGTTCTTGCGCGAGTTGGGTGCCTGCTGCTCGCGCTCCGCGAGCAGTTCGGCCTTCTTCAAGACCGCCCGCAGCAGCGGGGAATCCGTCAGCTCCGCAAAACTCCGGTGCCGGCGTCCCAGTTCGCGCGCCGTTGATTCGCCCACATCGGGCACGCTCAGCGCGTAGAGCCATTTTTCCAGCGGCAGCGCCCGCGCGGCCTCGCGGGCGGCGACGACCTTCGTGGCGTTCTTCTCGCCGAACACCCTCGGCTCCTCGGTCGTGCCGAGATTGAGCGTCGCCAGAGTCTCGCCGGGGACATCGTAGAGATCCGGCGGATCCTGCACGTGGCCCAGCTCGACCAGCTTCGCCGCCACGACCCCGCCCACCCCATCGTTGGCTAGGGCCCGGCGGCTGCAGAAGAAACCCAGGCGACCCGCCCGCTGCGCGGAGCAGTCGTAATT
>JAUPWC010000369.1 GCA_030916665.1 Verrucomicrobiota bacterium | reverse complement strand
TCGCCATCACGAAGAAGGGCTTGGGCAGCGCGTGGGTGCCGCCGCCAATGGTGACCTGCCGCTCCAGCATGGCCACGAGGAGGGCGGACTGGACCTTGGCGGGGGCGCGGTTGATTTCGTCGGCCAGGACGAGGTTGGCGAAGATCGGGCCGCGGTGCGTCGTGAACCCGCCGTCCTTCGGCGAAAAGATCATCGTGCCGACCACGTCGCTGGGCAGCAGGTCGGGGGTGAACTGGATGCGCTCGAACTGGACGCCGAGGGCGGTGCCGAGGGACTTGACGAGGAGCGTCTTGGCGAGGCCGGGCATGCCTTCGAGCAGGACGTGGCCGTTGGCCAGCAGGGCGACCAGCAGGCGCTCGATGGTGGCTTCCTGGCCGATGACGGCCTGACCGATTTCTGCGCGGAGTTTCTGGGACCAGGTGGGACCGTTGATCATGGGCGGTGGAGGGAAAGAAGGGAGAGGGAAAGTGAAAGGGGGTGTGCGCCGGAGACAAGAGCCGATCCTGCCCCGGTGCGAGGGCAGGGTGGGCGGACATTTGACTCCGTAGGCGGACGGTGGTTTCGTCCGGCCACAAGCAAATGGCCGATTTTCCCGACATCGTGGAAGCGTCGCTGCGGGCGCGATTTGTCTCCTTGGGCGTGATAGCCGACGAGGTGGAGGAGGTTTTCATCCGCGGGGCCGGGGCCGGCGGGCAGAAGATCAACAAGACCTCTTCGACCGTGCGACTGCGGCACCTGCCGACCGGGGTCGAGGCGCGCTGCCAGCGCGAGCGCAGCCAGTCGGTCAACCGCCTGCTGGCCTGGAGCGAGCTGGCCACCAAGCTCGAGTGGCGGAAGGAGGAGTCGGCCAACGCGGCGCAGGCCGCGCGCGAACTGGCGAAGCGGCAGAAGCGCCAGAAGTCGCGCGGGCAAAAGCTGAGGATGATCGCCGCGAAGCGCCACCGCGCCGGCCACAAGGCCGCGCGCGGGCGGGTGAGCGGGGACGAGTAGGGCCGCGCGGGGTTGGCTGGGTGGTGGGCAGCCCGCTCGCAGGCGAATCTTCTTGGCGCGCGCAAGCGCGCTGGCCCACAAGAACTCAGGCCGGATTGACGACATCGCCTACGCGGATCACGCCGGACTTGGACTCGTTGATGAAGTTGGCGCCGAACCAGACCGCCGTGGGGTCGAGCGTCGGATCGCGGCGGAAGGCGGCGAGCGTGCGGAGCGGCTCCTTGCCGCGTTCGCCGGTGCGCTGGTCGGTCGTCGTCATGATGCACCGGTCGCTTTTGCCGGCGGCGCGCAGCGTGATGTCACCGATCCGGAGGAGAGGCATGGTGTCCTCGGCGAAGGCGGCGCAGCCCGACAGGACGAGGTTGGGCCGGAAGCGGTCCATGGGCACGGGCTCGCCGTGGTTTTCCTGGATGCGGTCGTTGAGGTCGGCGAGCGAGGCCTCGCTGGTGACGAGCACAGGCGAACCGTCGGCAAAGGAAAACGCGTCGCCGGGGCGGCCCGCCTTCTTGGTGACCGGGCGGTGAAATTTTGCGCCGATGCGGACGAGACGGCATTTGCGGCCGAGAAAATCGCCGAGCCAGGTGGCCGCGGGGTCACCGCAGTCCTCGGCCAGAAGGCCTTCGTGTTTCCACACCGCCACGGTGTGCAGCCGGGCGGCGGGATCGGAGGCGGTGGAAACCGAGACGCGGCCGGCGCCGTCGGAGGAGAGCGTGAGGGTGCCACCGGCCAGAGCGGTGTTGACCTGGGCCATGCGGGTGAACCCGCGTTGCGTCAGCATCTGGCCGTTTTCGCCGATCACGAGAAAACGCCGGTCCCCGGCGAAGCCGAGGGCGTCGAGTTCGACCGCCGGCACCGCGCAGCCGCGGAGGGATTTCACGGGGTAGATGAAGAGGCCGGTGACGCGCATGGGAAGGGTGGCGCAGCGAGTAGCGGGTAGTGAGTAGCGAGCAGAAGGTCCGTGGCGAGGGCGAGGCTTGGTATCTGAATGCTCGCTACCCGCTACTCACTACTCGCTACTTTTCTCCGGTAGGTGGCGAGGTAGTGCTGGGTGCCGGGCTTGGTGGCGAACTCGGTCGGCGCGGTGCCATCGAGCCCGTAGCAAATGCGAAGGAGATCGCCCCGGTGCTGGAGAATGCAGGGGATGGTGCGGCCCTGGTTGGGGCCCTCGGTGCCCGTGAGGGTGAGCGCATCGCCTGAAACCACATAGGTGCCGCGGTCGGCGACCTGGCCGGCAAAGCTCACGGCGTAGGTGACGGCGGTCAGCTCGAGCACGACGCGCAGCTCCAAGATTTCGGGCGCAGCCTCGCCCGCCAGCTCGGCCTTGGTCATTTCCCAGCGACCGGTGAGAGCGGTGCTCATGGCTCAGGCCCGCTTGAGCACGTCGCGCGGCTGGGTTTCGGCGGCGCCGGGTTCGGCGAGTTCCTTGGCGCCCTTGGCGCCGAGTTCGGAGAATTTGCGGGCGCCGGGGAGGAGCGTCTGCTCGAAGGAGCCGACGGCGGCGTTATAGGCCTTGCTGGCGGTCTCGAGGCCGCGGCCGACCTTGTCGAGGTTGTCGGCGAAATTGGCTATGCGGTCGTAGAGTGCGCGGCCGAGGTCGGCGATGACCTGCGCGTTGCGCGAGACATCTTCCTGGCGCCAGCCGTAGTGCGCGGCCTTGAGCAGGGCGATGAGGGTGGCGGGCGTGGCGAGCAGGACCTTCTTGGCGATGGCCCGGTCGATGAGCGTGGCGTCGGCCTGCAGCGCGCCGGAGAGGAACTGGTCGCCGGGGAGGAAGAGCACGACGAACTCGGGCGAGGGCTGGAACTGCGCCCAATAGTCCTTGCCGCCGAGGGCGTCGATGTGGCCGCGGACCTTGGCGGCGTGCTCGGCGAGCTTGGCGGAGCGGACGGCGTCGTCGGAGGCGTTGGCGGCCTCGCGGTAGGCGTCGTTGGGGGCCTTGGCGTCCACCACGATCTGCTGGCCGCCGGGCAGGCGCACGACGAGGTCGGCGCGGAGCGAGCCGGAGGACTGCTGCTCCACGAAGTCGCAGTAGGGGGCCATGCCGGACATCTCGACGACGCGGCGGAGCTGGAGTTCGCCCCAGGTGCCGGCGGTGGTCGTGGAGCGGAGGGCGGTGGAGAGCTTGGCGGCCTCGGCCTGGAGCTGCCCCTGGGTGGTGGTGAGGGACTTGAGCTGTTCGGAGAGCTGGCCGTAGGCGGTGGCGCGGACCTTTTCGAGCTCGCCGATCTTGGTGTCCACCTTTTCGAGGGACTCGCGGAGAGGCTTCACCATCGCGTCGATGGCCTGCTGCCGCTTGCCGAGTTCGTCGGAGGATTGCTGGTGAAGCTTGCCGAAGGTCTCGCGGGCGAGTTCGAGGAAGGACTGGTTGTTGGAGCGGAGGGCGTCGGCGGAGAGGGCCTTGAACTCGGCCTTCAGGCGTTCGTGGGCGTCGGTGAGGGCGGAGATTTTTTCCGCGGCCGAGGCGCGTTCCGCCGCGAGTTCATTTTCGATTTTCGAGCGGTGGGTTTCGACTTCTGCGAGGCGGGCGCGGGCGGCGGTCAGGTCCGTTTCCATGAGACGCGCGCGTTCGGTGGTGGCGGCGGACTGAGACCGGGCGACGAACCAGCCGAGGGCGGCGCCGATCACAATACCCAGGAGGATGTAGAGGAAGACCATCAGGCGACGAGGCTAGGCCTCACCATCAGTCGCGAGCAAGCTCGCTCCCAAAGGAGAAACTCAGGCGCGGAGGGAGCCGAGGGAGATCTGGATGTCGGTGCCCTTGAGGCCGGGGCCGGCCTGGAGGGTGCCGCCGTGCAGGCGGAGGATCTCGCGGGCGAGGAAGACGGAGAGGCGGCCCTGGTTGGGCGTCGCGTCGCCGCCCGGGGGCGGCAGGGTGCCGTCGAGCTCGAGGCGCTTGCCCTCGATGGTGATGACGGCGGTGCGGGTCGGGCCGGAGCCGACGGCGCGCATGGTGAGGATGAGGTGCTGCAGGCCCTCGTCGGGGCGGTTGGCGGCGATGGCCTCGAGCAGGGCGCCGAAGGCGAACTTCACGAGATTCGGGTCGAGTTGCAGCACGACCGGCTCCTCGACGAGGCGGGTGGTGATGCCGCGCTCCGTGGTGAGTTCGGCCAGCAGTTGGTTGAGGTTGATGCTCTTGGCGGTGGGCTGGGCGATCTCGCCGAGGAGGGTGGCGTGCTCGTTGAGGAGTTTGAGCTTGGCGACCTCGTTGGTCAGCGCGACTTCGCGGGCGAGCGACACGCTGCTGATGGACGGGTTGCTGCCGCCGACCGGCACGCCGCCGATGGGCGGGTTGCTGTTGCGGGAGAGCAGCTGGGCGAAGGTGACAAGCGAGACGAGCGGGTTGGACAGCTCGTGGCTGAGCGTGAGGCCGAGATTGCGGAACAGTTCGCGGCGGTGCTGTTCGAGCAGGGCCGTGATGCGCTCGATCTCGGGGGCCGATTCCTCCCACACGGTCCACACGCCGTCGATCTCCGGCACCGGGCCGGCCTGCACGCGGAAACGGTAGGGCACGCGTGCCGGCTGCGTGACCGGCTTCTGCGTGTGCAGCGCTTCGCTCGCGACGGCGCGCACCTCGACGGGCAGCTCGGCGGTGGCGAGTTCGGCGCGGGTGAGCAGGCGGGAGCCGGAAAGATACTTCGCGCGCAGCGCCGACTGGGCCTGAAGCTGGTGGTAATCGCGCAGCATGGCGGAGCGTTCGAGGCAGCGCTCGAGCAGTCGGCCCTGCATGACGGCGCGGAATTTGTCGGCCTCACGATAGGGCGAGCCGTCGGCGCGCGGGCCCAGCGCCATCCAGCCGAAAAGCTGGCCGTTGCCGTGCAGCGGAATCAGCAGGCGGGCGCCCCAGCCGACGAGCTGCTGGCGGATCGGCGCATCGAGCGCCGGATCGTCGATGCCGCCCCACTGGTTGAGGTCGAGGGCGGCGGGGTGTTCCTCGAGCCACAGGACGAGCGGGTGGGACGATTCGCAGCGGTAATCGCCCTCGTTGGAAACGAAGGCGTCGCCCTGTCGGAAAAAATAATGCACGCGGCCCGACTTGAGGATGTAGCGCGCGGCGCGGCGGAATTCGTCGAGCAGGCGCGGCTGGTCGTCGAGGTGGGCGAGCGCGCTCTCAAGAAAATCCCAGTTTTCGGATGATTCCGGCGCGGGTGCGGGGAAGGGCGAGGCGGTTTCGCGGGGAAAGGGCGCCTCGCTGCGGCGCGTGCGATCAAGGGCGGACTGGAGCTGGGAGTTTTTCTCGGCGATCTCCTCGAGGAGACTGACGCATTCGCCGAGACGGATGCGGCTTTCCTCGTAGCTCAGGTAGAGCCGGCCGGAGCGGTTCTGTCGCGCGTTTTCAAACGGGTGGCTGTGGGGCTCGCCGACAATGATGATCATAGTGCCGGCGTTCGCGGAGAGGCGAGCGCGCGGATCGTTCACATCGGAAATCCAAACCCGGGCCCCGGGCCGCAGCAGTTCGCGCTGGAGATCGTTGGAGCGGGCGAAGACGGCGGGTTCGCGCGGAGACAGCAACTTCTTCCATGCAGCCTCGAGGCCGGAGTCGGGGGTCGTCAGGATGAGGGTTGCGGGCATGGAAAGGTGATGCGGAAGGTGGCTCCGGGTCTCCCGATGTCGGGCACTATGATGGTTGCCCGGTGTTCATGCAAGATATCTGCGCAAACAGCCAACCCCAGACCCATTCCCTTAGTCTTTGTGGATACGAAGGGATGGAAAAGTCTGGCTCTGTGTTCGGGCGGAATGCCGGGGCCGTTGTCGGAAACCTCTATTATCACGCTGCCATTCGGTGAGTTACGCGATCTAAGTTGGACCCGACGTTCGGTTTCCTGGGTTTCCAGGGCTTGGAAGGCATTGATGATGAGATTGATGAGAACCTGCCTGATGGCGCTCCCGTCGGCGTGGATCGTGTCTTTTTCGGCACCCAACTGCATCGTGAGTGACACTTTGGCCTCCTGGGCCCTCGCCATCATCAGGTCGGTGGTTTCCTGCATGATGGTGTGCAGCGAGACCCGTTCCATTTGATGGCGCCGGGGGTTGGAGAGGTCCAGGAGCTGCTGGGTGAGGCTGTCGATACGTTCGACCTCGGCCGGGATGAGGATGCTGAAGCGGCGCCGGAACTCCGGATCCTCGAAACGCGTGGAGAGCAGGTGAGAGAAGGTTTTGATCGAGACGAGCGGGTTGCGGATCTCGTGGGCGAGGCTCGCGCCGATGAGGCCGATGGTGGCGAGCTGTTCGGACTGGCGCGCCTGTTGCGAGAGGCGGGAGCGCGCGAGGATGTTGTCCATGAACTCCGCGAGCTCCTGCAACTGCTGCACCTCGGGGTAGGTGAACGGTCGCGCGTTGGTCTTCACGCCCAGGGCGAGCATCGAGGACGGCGTGGTGCTGCCGCGGGGTGCGGTCACGATCGCGCCGAGGTTGAACTCGGTGAGGAACTGACGGAGATCGACGAGTCCCGGCTCGGGGCGCAGGCGCTGCAGGCTCTCCGGCGTGCTCCAGCCCTCCTTGCACAGGGCGCGGAAACCGGAGCGGTCTTTGGCGAACTCGATGTTGCCGGACACAAAAACCTCGCCGCTGTCGAAGAGCAGCGCCGCGTAATTAGTCTGGCACCAGGAACGAAGCAGTGCCTCCAGTTCTGCGACCAATTTGTTGGGATCAGGTTCGCGGCGCGTGAGGTCGTGGACGGCTTGGCGGATCACGGTCGTGCTCTGCCAGGTGTTGAGGTTGAACCAGGCGCGGGAGCGGCGATCGATCCAGAATGCGACCGTGCTGAACAGGGTGGTCGCGCAGATCAGGTCAGCCGGCGGGGTGAGGGCACGCCCGAACAGCTCCGTGCCGTAGTG
>JAUPWC010000368.1 GCA_030916665.1 Verrucomicrobiota bacterium | reverse complement strand
CTTCCGATCTCGACAGCGGCGAGCGAGCGGGTGACCTTGTGCAGCGGCGGGACGGAGAAGCGGCTGAGGGGCATGGCGGAATGATAAGCAGGAGCAGTGGGGATGCCAGCTCGGGAAATTGTTGATCCTTACTCGTTCTCCTTCTCGTAATCGTTCTCGTTCTCTCAGACTGAGGGCACGAGAGAATGATTAAGATAATGAGAACGAGAATGATTTATGCCAATGCCTCGTGCAGGATCTCCACCGGATGCAGGGCGGTGCGGCCGGTGCCGTCGAGGATCTGGTGGCGGCAGCTCGTGCCGGGCGCGGCGATGAGGGTTTCCTCCGGGGCGGCACGCACCGCGGGGAAGAGCACGAGTTCGCCGACTTGCTGGGAAACGGCGAAGTGCTCCGTCTCGTAACCGAAGGAGCCGGCCATGCCGCAACAGCCGCTGGGGATGACCGTGACCTTGTGGCCGGGCGGCAGCGAAAGCATCTTCACGGTCGGGGCCATGGAGGACAGCGCCTTCTGATGGCAGTGGCCGTGGAGCTTGATCGTGCGCTCCGCCGCACGGAACTGCTCCGGCCGGATGCGTCCGGCGTCGGCTTCGCGGGCGATGAATTCCTCGATGAGCAGGGTATGTTTCGCCAGCGAACGGGCGGCGTCCTTCAGGGCTGCGGGCACGAGGTCGGGAAATTCGTCGCGAAATCCGAGAATCGCTGACGGCTCGAGGCCGATAAGCGGGGCGTCGGCGGTGATGCGATCCTTGAGCAGCTCGACGTTGCGGATGGCGAGCCGCTGGGCGTCGCGCACGAGGCCTTTCGAGAGATGAGCGCGGCCACTCTCGACGTGCTCTGGGATGACGACCTCGTAGCCCAGCCGGTTGAGCAACTGCACGGCCTTGATGCCGACCTCGGCGTCCTGGTAGTTCGTGAACTCGTCGCAGAAGAGGTGGACGCGGCCGTGCGGGAAGGAGGGTGGAACCTGCGCTCCGCGCAGGTTGGATTCGGAAAGCCCGCGCGGATCGCGGGCTCCACCTTTCGCCATCCACGTTCGCAGCGTGATGGCCGGCAGGGTGGGCAGGCTGCGTTGCACGGCGAAGCCGGCGAAGCGTTTGATCCAGCGCGAGACGTCGGGGGCGGTGACGAGCCAGTTGTAGAGGGCCGGCGCGAGGCTCGCGAGCCGCATGGACTTGGCGTAGTTTGCGACCAGCTGGGAGCGGAGCGGTACGCCGTGGGCTTCGTGATAGTGCTGCTGCCATTCGGCCTTGAGGCGGGTGACGTCCACGTTGGACGGACACTCGGATTTGCAGGCCTTGCAGGAGAGGCAGAGGGCCATGACCTCTTTGACCTGCTGGTTGTCCCAGGCGTTCATGCCGGCGTGTGCGTCGGTCAACACCTGACGCAGAAGGTTGGCGCGGGCGCGGGTGGTGTCCTGCTCGTTGCGTGTGGCCATGTAGCTCGGGCACATGGTGCCGCCCATGAGGTGCGACTTGCGGCACTCGCCGACGCCGTTGCATTTCTCGGCGGCACGCAGCACGCCCTGCGACGCGCTGAAGTCGAAGACCGTGGCGTATTCGGGCGTCGGATGATCCGGGCCATGGCGCAGGGCTGTGTCCATCGGCGGCGTGTCGATGATCTTGCCCGGGTTGAGAATATTGTCCGGGTCGAACCCCGCCTTGATCCGGCGCATCAGCGCGTAGCACTCCGGCCCGACCATGAAGGGAATGAACTCGCCGCGCAGGCGGCCGTCGCCGTGCTCGCCGGAGAGCGAGCCGCGGTATTTTTTCACGAGTGCGGCCACATCGGTGGCGATGCCGCGGAACATGCGCAGGCCCTCCGCCGTCTTGAGGTCGAAGAGCGGGCGCGTGTGCAGCTCGCCGGCGCCGGCGTGCGCGTAATAGACGCTGCCGATGCCGTATTTCTCGCGCAGCAGGGCGTCGAACTCCGCGATGTAGGCCGGCAGGTCCTCGACTGCGACGGCCGTGTCCTCCACCACTTCGCGCGGCTTGGCGTCGCCGGGCACGTTCATCATCAGGCCCTGACCGGCGCGGCGCAGGTCCCAGACCCGGTTGCAGTCCTCGCCCCAGAGCACGGGGAAAGCGTAGCCGAGTCCGGCGGCGCGCAGTTCCTGCTCCAGCGTGCACATCGTGGCTTCGATGGTGCAACGGTCGGCGTGGCGCACTTCGACTACCAGCACGGCGCCCGGATCGCCCTGCACGAAGAAGCGGTTGCGCATCTGTTCGAGGTTGGCCTTGGTGCATTCGAGGATGTGGCGGTCGATCAGCTCGCAGCCGAAGGGCCGGTGCCGCATCGCGATCAGCGTGGCCTTCAATGAATCCTGCACACTGGCGAAGTGCGCGCACATCAGCGCGCCGGGCGGGGGCAGCGGCTCGACGTTAAGTTCGAATTCCATGCCGAGGAACAATGTGCCCTCGGAGCCGGCGAGGAGCTGGCAGAGGTTGAACGGCCGGTCCGAGGTCGGATCGAAGCCGTTGCATGCCATCAGTCGGTCGAGCGCGTAGCCGGTGTTGCGGCGCGTGACGGAGGGCTTCGGGTAGTGGTCGCGGATGAGCTGGCGGTTGTGCTCATCACCGAGCACGGCGCGCACTTCGCGATAGATCCGGGTCTCGAGCGTGTCGGGTCCGGCGCACTTGGCGGCGAACTCCGCGGGCGTGAGCGGGCCGAAGGTCGCCTCCGAGCCGTCGCTGAGGAAACCGCGGGCGGAGACCAGGTGCTCGCGCGTCGTCCCATAGACGATGGAATTGGCGCCGCAGGAGTTGTTGCCGACCATGCCGCCGATCATGGCACGGTTGGCGGTGGAGGTCTCGGGCGTGAAGAACAGGCCGTGCGGCTGGAGGAAAAGGTTGAGCTCGTTGCGCACGACCCCGGGCTGCACGCGCACGCGGCGGGTCGTGCGGTCGAAGGCGATCACGCGGTTCAGGTGCCGCCCGAGGTCCACGACGATGCCGCGGCCCACGACCTGACCGGCGAGCGACGTGCCGGCGGTGCGCGGGATGAGGCCGATCTTGTGCTGCGCGGCGTAGCGCACGAGTTCGCCGACATCGGCCTCGGTGCGGGGGAGGGCGACGGCCAGCGGCAGTTCCTGATATTCCGAGGCGTCGGTCGCGTAGAGCGCGCGCATGGTCCGGCCGGGGTGCAGCGGTCCCGCGAGTCGGGCGGCGAGGGCGGAAAGGTCGGGCGGCGAAACGATCATCTGTTCTGATAGAACACGAAGCAGCGATGCAGCAAAGGCCAAAGCCGCGCTGGTCCGCGGTTCAAAAAACCTTGGTTAATCGCGCCGGACCTTTATGACACAGGCAAAAACCTGCCCCATGTCTTCCCTCCAAACCCCCACGAACTTCAACTGGCCGCTGGCCTACGAGGCCGAGGTGTTGCTGTCGCGACACATCAACGCCTTTCTCGAAAAAAATTCCTTCGCCGCCCGGCTTGCGCAGCGCATGCACGACGAGACCGGGACCGAGTTCTTCGAGTGGACCGACCATTTCGTCGTGTCGCCGGAACATGAAAAGGAGTTTCGCGCGGCCGGCTTCGTGCCCGAGTCCGCGGACGTGCCCGCCGGGCACATGGCGCTGGCGCATCCGCACGCGATGCTGCCGCGGGTGCTCGTTGCGGCCGGGGCCGCGCCTTCGGCCTTTCCGCGCACGCTGGCGATCCGCCCGGAATTTCTGGCGGATTTCATGGGCCGGCACGGACTGGCGGGCGAAATCTGCGGTGCGCCGGGCGCAAGGCTGCGCCAGCTGCGTGTGGGCGAGGAAAACGGCGCCACGCTGCTGGCGGTCGAGCGCCTCGGTTACCGCGGCTTTATCGTCTCTGAACCGCCGACGGGCTTCGCGGCCGCCTTGCTGCGGGCGCGCGAGCTGTGGCGGACGCGCCAGCGCAACTTCGTGAACGACGACGACGGCGCGAAGCAGGCCTTCGCCGAGCTGGAGGCCTGCATCGGGCTGGTCGGGCGCGACGTGGCCTGCGAGCTGTTCTTCGCCGAGGAGCGCGAGTTCTGGATGTTCCGCAACCGCGCCGGCCGGGTGCAGAAACGCCGGCAGGACAGGCTCGGCCTCGGCTGGGCCAACCACGACCACCACACCTACCGTTGTTCACGGCGGCATTTCCCGGACCTGGTGAAGTTCATGGAACGGCTCGGCCTCGAGAAGCGCGAGCGCTTCTACGCCGGGGCCGAGGCGGGCTGGGGCGCGCAGGTCATGGAGACGGCCGCGGTCGGCATCGTGGTCTTCGCCGACGTGGACCTGCAGCCCGACGAGGTGGACGAGGACTACGCCGCCAAGCGTCTGCCCGAGGTGGCCAAGGTGGGGACGGTCGGACTCTGGTGCGGCCTGCACGGCGACAGTTTCCTGCAGGCGGGCATGCATCACCTCGAGGCGCGGTTCAACCACCCGCTCCTGCGCGAACAGCTCGCGGCCGAGGGCATCGCCACGATGAAGCCGTTCTCGGATTTCCCGTTCCTCAAGCAGGCCTTCACCGAGGGCGAACGCTGGGCCGTGGACCCGGCCCGCGTCGAGCGCTTGCGCGCGAAGGGTTCGATCACCGAGGCGCAGGCGGCGGTCTTCATCAAAGACGGCGCCATCGGCAGCCACTTGGAGAACCTCGAGCGCAAGGGCGGTTTCAAGGGGTTCAACCAGAAGGCTGTCAGCGCCATCATCGCCGCCGTCGATCCGCGGAACGTGCGCGAGGTTTCGCACGCGCATTGAAATGTGGAGGGCTCGAGTCGCTGTGCGCCGAGAAACCCGGCCCGCAGGGACGCGGGCCTTCCCTCAAACCAACCCATTTACCCCAGCATGTCATTCTGAGCGTAGCGAAGAATCCAGATGGATTTACAAGAGCGGCCGTGCCTCTGGATCCTTCACTTCGTTCAGGATGACAGACAATTTATCTCCATGAAAATCGGCATCATCGGCGCGGGCAAGGTCGGCGGCACCATCGCCACCCTGCTCGAGTCCTGCAAATTCTGCAAAAGCGTCGCGCTCGCGGACGTCCGCCCGGGCGTCGATCTGACCGGGCTGAAGAAGGCGAAGTTCGCGCGCGTGGACGTGAAGAAAGCCGCGGAGCTCGCCGCCTTTGTCGGCGGACGCGATGCGGTCGTCAGCGCCGCGCCCTACTTCCTCAACAAGACCATCGCCGCCGCCTGCGCGGAGGCGGGCGTGAGCTACTTCGACCTGACGGAGGACGTCGAAACGACGACCTTCGTGCGCGAGCTGGCCGCGAAGCACAAGGGCACGTTTATGCCGCAGTGCGGCCTCGCGCCCGGTGCGATCAACATCGTGGGCGGCTCGCTGGCCTCGTCGCTGGAGAATGTCCGCACCTGCGAGATGCGCGTCGGCGCGCTGCCGCTCAACGCGAGCAACCAGATGAAGTATTACCTCAGCTGGAGCACGGCCGGCCTGATCAACGAATACTGCCAGCCGGGCGACGCCCTCTACGGAGGCCGGCGGGTGACGACCATGCCGCTCGACGGCGTGGAGCGGCTCACGGTGGACGGGGTCGAATACGAGGCCTTCAACACCTCGGGCGGCGTCGCCACGATGGGCGAGACCTTTGCCGGGCGGGTGCAGGAGCTGAACTACAAAACGCTCCGTTACCCCGGCCATCGCGACCTGATGAAGTTTCTGCTGCACGACCTCAACCTCGCCCCGCGCCAGGAGCTGGTCACGCAGATCTTCGACCAGGAGGTGCCGCTCACGGAGTCGGATGTTGTCGTGTTCTATGTCAGCGTCGTCGGCAAGGATCGCGAGGGCCGGCTCAAGCAGCGCAGCTTCATCAAGAAGATGCACGGCGACACCATCGCCGGCCGCAAGCTCAACGCCATCCAACTCACCACCGCCGCCGGCATCACCGGCGTGCTGGAGCTGTTCGCGAAACGGAAGCTCGGCCCCGGCTTCGTGAAACAGGAGTCTGTCTCGCTGGAGGACTTCCTCGCCACGCAATGGGGCGGGAAAGTTTATGGAGGCTAATTTTCGATTTTGGAATTTCGATTTTCGATTCACCCACCCAACCCATCCCTGCCATTTTGAGCGGAGCGGAGAATCCAAGAGGACAAACGCAGCGCACATGCCTCTGGATCCATCACTGCGTTCAGGATGACACGCTTCTAACATGCCCTATTCCACCACCTCCGTCGCCACGGTCGCCAAGGCGATCTTTCCCAAGCTCGGTCTCTCCGCGAAGACCGCCAATCCCGGCGTATTCTGGGGGGAGTGGGGCGGCAGCGGCCCGGTGATCGACAAGTTCTCGCCGATCGACGGCTCGCTCCTCGGCCGCGTGCGGACCGCCTCGCCGGCGGATTACGAGCGCGCGGTGGCGGCGGCCCACGCGGCGTTCGCCGACTGGCGTGACTTGCCGGCGCCGAAACGCGGCGAAGTCATCCGCCGCTACGGCGAGGCGCTGCGCGGTCTCAAGCGCGAGCTTGGCCGGCTCGTGTCGCTGGAAGCGGGCAAGATCCCGGCCGAAGGCGAGGGCGAGGTGCAGGAGATGATCGACATCTGCGACTTCGCCACCGGGCTGTCGCGCCAGCTGCACGGTCTGACCATCGCCTCGGAGCGGCCGGGGCATCGCATGCTGGAGCAGTGGCACCCGCTCGGCGTGGTCGGCATCATCTCGGCGTTCAACTTTCCCGTGGCGGTCTGGGCCTGGAACAGCGCGCTGGCCGCCGTGTGCGGCGACGCCACGCTTTGGAAGCCGTCGGAGAAAACGCCGCTTACGGCCATCGCCTGCATCCGGCTCGCCGAGCTGGTTTGTCACGACTGCGACGTAAACCCGGCGATCTTCTCCCTCGCCATCGGCGATGCCGCGGTCGGCGAACTGCTGGCCGCAGACCCACGCGTGCCCCTCGTCTCGGCCACGGGCTCGACCCGCATGGGCCGGCACGTGGGCGACGTGGTGGCGCGGCGCTTCGGCCGCTCGCTCCTCGAACTCGGCGGCAACAACGCCATCGTCGTCACGCCCTCCGCCGACCGGAAACTCGCCCTGCGCGCCGTGCTCTTCGGGGCCGTGGGCACGGCCGGCCAGCGCTGCACGACGACGAGACGCATTATTGTTCACCGGTCCGTGCGGAAACGTTTTGTGGACGAACTCATCGCCGCCTACCGCCAGCTGCCCGTCGGCAATCCGCTCAAGCCCGGCACGCTGGTCGGCCCGCTCATCGACGAGGCCGCGGTCGCCACCATGCAGGCGGCGCTGGACGAGGCGCGTGCCAAAGGTGGACGCGTGCTCTGCGGCGGCGAACACCTTGGCGGAACCTACGTGACGCCCGCCATCGTCGAGGCCGACAACGCCTGGCCGGTGGTGCAGCACGAAACCTTTGCTCCGATCCTCTACGTCATGACCTACCGGACGCTTGATGAGGCCATCGCGCTGCAGAACGCCGTGCCGCAGGGGCTGAGTTCCGCGATCTTCACGACCGACCTGCGCGAGTCGGAACAGTTTCTCTCGGCCCGCGGCAGCGACTGCGGCATCGCCAACGTCAACATCGGCACGAGCGGCGCCGAGATCGGCGGCGCCTTCGGTGGCGAAAAGGAAACCGGCGGCGGCCGCGAGAGCGGCAGCGACGCGTGGAGGGCCTACATGCGCCGGCAGACCGTTACGGTCAATTACTCCAATGATCTGCCGCTGGCGCAGGGCATCAGGTTTGGGGATTGAAAGCGCCCGGTTGACGCCAATGGTAGTATCATCCTCGATGAACCGCACCAGATGCCTCAACGCCTTCCATCGCGCTTACGTGAAGCGTATGAAGCTGTCGGCGCGGCGACGCTCCAAGCTGCCGCCGATGTCGCCAGAGGAGTTCATGGCCCAGGTGAAGCGGCTGCGTCGCGCCAGTCCCCGCGAGCAGTCCGCGACCTGAAACGAAGCGAAGCACGGGCGCTCCGGATTTGGGCACGGGATAAGAGGCTCCTGCTTGACGCCGCCGGCTTCGAGCGCGAATGGCGAAAACAAGGGCGTGTTGGCGGCCAGGAGAACGACGTCTATCTGCGGGACAACCGCGTCTTCAAGCGGAACAATCTCTGTTTCCATCTGAGTTACGCCGACTTCTTTGACCGGCTGGCCCTGCACAATCTGCTTTTCCCCGGAGCCCCGCTTCGTTTCGAGGGATTCGTCGAGCGCCGGGTAGGGCTTTGGCCTGTGATGTCACAACCGGCGGTGCGGGCCCGGCGCGGAGCAAACCGTTCCGAAGTCGCGGCTTTCATGGGCAGGCTGGGGTTTCAGCACATCCGCCACGATGACTACCGTCATCCGGAGGGAATTTTGGTCGAGGACCTGCATGATGAAAATGTATTCATCGACGAAGGTGGTGAAATAGCGGTCATCGATCCGGTAATTTACCTCGTCGGGGCAAGACCCGTCGGCAAGAAAAGCTCTTCACCCACCGGTTCTCGTCATCCGTCGCGCCGGTCGCTGGTGCCGGAATTTTGAGAGAGGAGGTGCCGGGGTTCGGATAAAGTATGGCAGGCTGCGGAAAGTCAGGAGCGTAGGTGGGAGAGCCGTGGGATGCACGGGTGTTCGTGTAGTCAGCAGCTCCGATCCGGCTGGAGCCGGACTCTCCGTCAAAAACAAAAGGCGCCGGCTGGGAGCCGGCGCCTTGGGACTGAAGGTTGTTGCGATCCTTACCCGCGGCGGGTGCGGGCGCGCTGCGGCATGGGGAGAGGGCCGGTGCGCGCGGGCATCGGGGCGTATTCGGGGGTGCCGAGGCCGGTGACGAGCTTGCGGATGTCCACGGGGTGGCCGGTGGCGAAGCACTGGTTCGCGGCGGCACCGATGAGGATGGAGACCGCGCCGGCGCGCTCGTCGGCGGCGCGCAGGTATTTGTCCACGGGCGGCGCGGGCAGGAAGAGGTCGTCGAGCATCAGCTTGTCGCCGCCGCCGTGGGAGCCGGTGCCGGTCCAGGGTTCGACGCGGCGGCCGGCGCCGCGCAGCGGGATGACGCGCGTGCGCGTGCCGCCCTCGGCGATGGCGCCCTGGGCGTCGTCGGAGTCGGCGGCGTTTACATAGACCTGCTCGACGATGCTGTGCTCGAGGCGGCCGAGCGTGCCGTTGAAGGCGATCTGGTAGCCCTCCCACGCGTTGAAGGCGTTGAGGCTGTAGTTGAGGGTGACGTGGTTGTCGTAGCCGACGATGACGTTCATCGTGTCCTCGATGTCGATGCGCGGGTTGAAGACGCACTGGTCGCGGAAGTAGCCGTCGTGGTGCTCCTGGTCGAGGTAGAGCGACTTGAGGCCGGGGTTGTCGGCGAGGCTCATGAAGAAGCCGCACTTGTCCTGCTCCGGGCAGGTGTGGCAGCGGTCGTGGTGCGACGACAGGCCGAAGCGCTTCGCCATGGCCGGGGTGTAGAACTCGCGCTTGCCGGTGGCGGTGACGGAGACCGGCACGGCGCCGAGCCACCAGTTCACGAGGTCGAAGTGGTGGGTGGCCTTGTGGATCATGAGGCCGCCGGAGTTTTCCTTCCGGCCGTGCCAGCGGCGGAAGTAGTCGGCGCCGTGGCTGGTGTTGAGCAGCCACTGGAAATCGACGGACAGCACCTCGCCGATCTCGCCGGACATGAGGATGTCCTTCACCTGCGTGCGCGGGGGCGAGTAGCGGTAGTTGAAGAGCACGCGCACCTGCTTCCCGGTGCGGGCGCGGGTATCGAGGATGCGCTGGCATTTCTCGGGCGTGGTGGTCATCGGCTTCTCCGTGACGGTGTCGCAGCCGAGCTCCATGGCGCGCACGAGGT
The DNA here is from genome assembly GCA_030916665.1 of Verrucomicrobiota bacterium. Classification (GTDB taxonomy): domain Bacteria; phylum Verrucomicrobiota; class Verrucomicrobiia; order Opitutales; family Opitutaceae; genus Lacunisphaera. Next base: position 525 of record JAUPWC010000368.1, on the reverse strand, counting down.
ATTCGTCGTGCGTGGAGTCCATGGTGGTGACGATGACGACGTCGGGCTTCGTCTCCGCGATCATCTTGTCGAAGTCGGTGTGGACGTAGCCGGCGGGCACGGGGGCGCCGTTCTCGGTGGAGCGCTTTTGGGCAAGGGCGAGGCGGCCGGGGTTTTTGTCGCAGAGGGCGACGAGTTCGGCGTATTCCTGGTAGGTCTTCTCGATCGCGTCGTGATACATCCGGTAGCGCGAGCCGAGGCCGACGATGGCGTAGCGTTTGCGGCGGCCGGTGACGGCGGCGGCGAGCAGGCCGGGGGCGGCCCCGAGCACTAGGCCGGCGGCAGAGAGGGTTTTCATGAAATGACGCCGGTCAACGCCGGCCGGGGTGGAGCCTTTAGGGGGAAGCATGACGCATGCTGTAGACACGCGCGGAGCACGCGCAAGTTTTCAACGCCGGTTTGCGCTCGTAGCGTCAGACCGGCCGAAGTTCATTGATGAAAATCAGCTGTGCTTGTCGGCGGGCGGGATCACGAGGACGGCGCACT
>JAUPWC010000367.1 GCA_030916665.1 Verrucomicrobiota bacterium | reverse complement strand
TGAATTTGCCACCCGAATCGAGGCGCAAGCCTTCGCCGACAAGATGCACGCGAACATGATTTCCGTCGATCCTGACTACGCTAAAAGCGTACAGAAGGGCCACACGACCGCATGGGCCATCCCGTATCAGGAACGCGATGCAGCCGGGAAAGTCGTCGGGACGCTCTGGTATGTGAATGTGAAGGACAGGGGCCGGAAGGCGGCGGAACCGGCTGACCTAATCAGGCTCAAGCCGTTTAGCAAGCCGGTGCTGGTCGCGGTCGAGCAGCCGAAGGTGCGCTGACTCAAAACCCCCAAAAATTCGCACGCAATAGGCGGTAAAACTCGCGCAGGCGTGACTCAAGTCATGCCTCCCAACCGGCAGGCTTGCCGGGTTCCAGCGGAGAACGCGAGTAATGCCGAACGAAGCCGCACCCGAAAGCACGCAGATTGCAGCCCCCGCCGCGGCCCCCGAGCCTGCGGCAACCCCAAGCGCCCCGGAGTCCACGGCTGGACCGGATAGCGCGGCACCCGCACCCGATGCGGCTGCACCCGAGCCGAAGCCTGAAGCGAAGCCCGAACCGCGCCTGCTGTCGCAGGACGAGGTCAACCGGATCGTAAGGCGAGAACGCAGAGCCGCCGAGGACCGCGCCTACCAACGCGCCCGCCTTGAGGCCGAAAACGAGCAGCTTCGCCAGCAACTCGGCAAGCCGCGGGGCGATCAGCCCAACGCAACGCAGGGCACCGGGGAACGACCGCGTGCCGACCAGTTCAAGGATTGGGACAGCTACCAAGAGGCGCTGACCGACTGGAAAGTCGATCAAAAGCTCGCGGGGCTGGCCGAGAAGGGCACGAAGGCAAGGGAGCAAACCTCTAAGGCGGAATACGCCCAAGAGGTCACTTCCAAGCTGGCGGATGGGTTGGACAAGTACGACGACTTCGAATCCGTAGTGGGAGCGCCTGATGTGGCGTTCACGGACGCGATGGTCGATGCGCTGATCCGAACCAAGGCGCCAGCCGATGTCGCCTACCACCTGGGGCAAAACCCCAAGGAGTCGCAGCGAATCGCCCGCCTTCCGCTCGCAGAGCAAGTGTTCGCAATCCGCGATCTGGCCGACAAGCTCACGCAACCCCCGGCGCCGACAAAGGCGCCCGAACCGATCAAGCCGAACTCCGGGAACGCCGCAGGCGTCGAGCCTTCGCTCGATGCCGTCGCGGGGAACTACAAGGAGTGGAAGCGGCTGCGGGAAAGGCAATTGGCCCAAAAGACATAGGGCCGTGCAGCTTTCCGATAGGGGTTTCGACACATGAGCAACAGTTTCAGCACCATCACCCAGATCACGAACGAGTCGATGCGCGTTGCGCACGCCTCGCTCAAGTTCCTGGGCACCGTGGATCGCCAGTACGACGATTCGTTCGCCAAGACGGGCGCCAAGATCGGCTCGACCCTTCGCGTTCGCAAGCCCGACGAGTTCACCGTCTCCACCTCCAGCCGCGTCATGGATCTGCAAGAGCAGGCCGAGGGCTACGAGGAACTGACTCTCGCCACGCAGTACCACGTCGATATGTACATGACGTCGGACGAGATGACGATGAGCCTCGACAAGCTCTCCGAGCGCAAGATCCAGCCCGCCGTGAAGCGGCTGGTGTCGAAGGTCGAAAGCGTCGTCCTGCAAGGCTGCACGAAGGGCGTCTACAACGTCGGCGGCACCGCCGGCACCGCGCTTGCGAACTCCGGCGACCTCGCCGCGTTCGTCAACGCTCGCGCCCGAATCAACCAGGGCCTCGCGCCGATGGACAACCGCTACCTGCAAATCGACTCCGTGTCGATGGGCGCGGTCGTCAACGGCGTGAAGGGCCTGTTTGCGCCGCAGGACAAGATCGGCAAGGCGTTCAACGAGGGCTACTACGGCCGCGCCATCGGGACGGACTGGTACGAGAACGACCATGTGTACACGCACACGGTCGGCTCGGATGCCACCGGCTCGACGGATGCGTCTGCCGCTGTGACGGACGGCGGGACGGCGGTCACGCTCGACTCCTCTGGCGACACGATGAGCCTCCTCGCGGGCGACGTGTTCACCATCGCTGGCGTCTATGCGTGCCACCCGGAAACGAAGGTCGTTTTCCCGTACCTCCAGCAGTTCACGGTGGTTTCGGGCACGACCGCCATTCTGTCGATCTCCCCCGGCACCTACCTGACGGGCGCGAAGCAGAACGTGTGCAGCTCGACCGGCGCGGCACTTGCGACGACCGACTTCAACGACAAGACCATCACCGTCGTCGGCACCGCCTCCAGCTCGTATCGCCAGCCCTTGATGTATCACAAGGAAGCCTTCGCGTTCGTGACCGCCGACCTGCCGCTGTTCGCGGGCGCGGACAAGTGCGCGAGGCTCACCGAGGACGGGCTGTCGCTTCGCGTGTGGCAGGACGGCGACATCATCAACGACCGGATGCTCCTGCGTATCGACATGCTGTTCGGCTACAAGGTGCTGCGTCCGGCTTGGGCGTGCCGCCTCATCGGCTCCGCGGCCTGATCGACATGACGGCGGGGGCTTCGGCCCCTGCCATCTAACCCACCCAAGAGGATCATTCAATGGCTACCGTTACCCAACTGCACGACGGCAACCCCGATGGCGTCAACTTCGGCAGCGCCTCCACCGACAAGCTCGGCTTCTACGGCCTGACGACTCCCGTTGCCCAGCCCTCCACCATCGCAGCGGTCACCACGACCGCGGCGACCTCGACCACGAACGCTTACGGCTACACGACCGCGGCGCAAGCCGACGCCATCGTGACCGCCGTCAACGCGTGCAGCGCGGCACTCCGTACGCTCGGCATCGTCGCGGCTTCCTGATGCACTTCGGGGGCGGGCTTTGGCCCGCTCCTCCCCAATTCGCAAGGAGGGCGCGTTGACGCCGTACAAGGGAAGGGTGGCGATCTTCACCAGCTTCTACTCCTTCCAGGCGTATGCGCCCTATTGCATTTCGCTCGCGCAGACGCTCGGCGTCCTGTCCAAGCTCGGCGTCGAGTGGGACTACTTGGCGCGGCCCTCGGATTTCCACATCGAGCGGGCGATCAATAACACGCTCACGGAGTTGGTCGAGCATGGCGGATTCACCGATGTCCTCCTGATCGACTCGGACGAGTCTTGGGAGCCAGAGGGTGTCGTGCGGCTCCTGATGCACCCGCAGGAGATCGTTGCGGCGACTTACCGCATGAAGAACAACCCGAAGGAGTACGTCGGGAGCCTTGTGTGGGACGAGGGCACGCCGCGGGGCAAGATGCTGCCGGACGGGTCGGCGCTCATTGCCGCGGAGCGCGTTGCGGCCGGTTTCCTGCGCATTCGGCTGGATGCCTTGAAGCGCTACATGGCCGCATACCCCCAGCTCTGGTCCGACGAGCCGGACGGCCGCAAGTTCCAGTTTTTCCAGCGTGCGCCGATTCAGCAGGACGACGGCAGCACCGTCATGGGCTGTCAGGACATGGTGTTCTCGAAGCGCTGGCGCGACATCGGTGGCGAGCTTTGGATCGACCCGATGGTCAAGGTCGGGCACTGGTGGATGGAATGCCACCACGGAGACTATGACAAGCATCTGCGGGCACAGTCGCAGGTTTCGCACGCGAAGGAGGCTTTCGCGGTCGTGGCGCAGATGGCGAAGGATGCCGAGGCGCGGAGGGTGGAGAATGGCTGACTTCCCGGCCTCCAGCGACTTCCTGCGGAGCCTCCCCAACAAGACGCTTTACAAGGGCAAGCTCGTCATCTTCACGCCGTTCTACAAGGCGCAGGCGCACGCCCGCTACACGCAGAGCCTCGTTGCCACGGCGCAGGTTCTGGAGCGCCTGGGGATCAAGTGGGAGTACAAGCCCGAGTGCGGCGACTTCCACGTCGAGCGGGCGCTTAACGGCGCTCTGGCTCTATTCATGGCCGACCCGGAGGCGACGGACTTCCTCAACATCGACAGCGACGAAGCGTGGCACCCGGAGGCGGTGCTGCGGCTGATCCTGCACCCGCACGATGTGGTCGGCTGCGCCTACCGGATGCGCAACCGCTGGGACAAGTTCAACGTCACGCCGCAATTCGAGGACGGCAAGGTTCTCGGCTACGTCGCGCCGGATGGCAAGACGATGCTCCGCGTGGACAAGATCCCGGCCGGTTTCCTGCGGCTTCGCAAGCCCGCGCTGCAACAATGGATTAACGCCTACCCGGACGAGTGGTACATGGACGGCGAGGTAAAGGTGCCGCGCTTCTTCTGGCTGGACGTTCACGAAGGCCGGATGCAATCGCAGGACTGGGCCTTCAGCCGCAAGATGATCGCGGCGGGCGTCGAACTGTGGTGCGACCCTAATCCGCGCATTTCGCACTTCGGGGATACCGAGTACGCCGGCAGTCTTGACGAAGCGCTGCGCCAGCCGAAGCGGGAGGCCGCGTGATCAAAGTCCTCGTTCCGTGGGCGCCCTCCGCAGAAGCCATCCTTCCATATCTGCGCGAGATCGACGCAAACCAGTGGTACACGAACAACGGGCCGCTTGTGAAGCGGCTTGAGGATCGCATGGGCGGCGTTTCGGTGTCCTCAGCGACTCTCGGGCTGGAATTGGCCGCGCCGCTCGTATTCCGCAAGAAGCGCGTCCGCATCCCGGCCTTCACCTTCGTTGCGACCGCTACCGCCCTGATCCGCGCCGGTTTCGAGCCGGTCCTGTGCGACATCGGCGACGATTGGGCGCTGGTCGATCCTGACGACGAGTCGCTGGCCGTGTGTCCTTTCGGGGCCTCGACGGAACCCGGCGGCATGGTGGACGCGGCGGCGGCGTGGGGGAATCAGCACTACGGCGCTCGCGTTTTCTCGCTCCACGCCACGAAGGCGTTATCCGGCGGCGAGGGCGGGATGATCTGCGGGCTGGACGAGGAGCAGGAGGCGCGTGTTCGCAGCCTTGCTAACTTCGGCTTGCAGCCCTCAACTCAGTTCGAGCATGGCGTCGTCACCGAAAGCGGCACGAACGCGAAGATGAGCGAATACCACGCCGCGGTCGCGCTGGCCTCGCTGGACGCCTGGGACGAGACGAGCGCGGAGCGAAAGCAACTGGAGGCGGCATACCGTGAGCGCCTTGAGGGATGGGTCGAAATGCAGCCTCGCCTGAATGGCGTCTATACCACCTTCCCCGTACTGGTTCCGCAGGCCGAGCGCGTGGCGTTCGACCTCGCCTCCAAGGGAATCGAGACGCGCCGCTGGTACACACCGACGCTGGAGCGGCATCCGGCATTTGCGCACCTTGAGCGCGAGGGTGCGCTTGCCAATTGCCGCGCCATGAATGAGCAGCTTCTGTGCCTGCCGTATCACCTGCACATGAGCGAATCCGACGTTGACCAAGTTTGCGAGGTACTGAAATGGGCTATGAATCGCAGCGTGACGACTCCGACCTGCTCGCGTCCTATTACACGGACGGCGAGTCAATGCACGGTAGATCAGCCGAGAGCCTGAATGGATATGTCGCTTTCCCCGCTGAAGGACTACATCGAGCAAGACGGAGCGCTGATCCATCGGCTGGCGAATCTCGTGGGGAATGTGACCATTGGCGAGGGCTCGCGGATTGACGCATTCGTGACGATCACCGGAAACGTGACCATCGGCCATCACACGCACATTGCGAACGGCGTTGCCATTTTCGGCGG
>JAUPWC010000366.1 GCA_030916665.1 Verrucomicrobiota bacterium | reverse complement strand
TTCGTCAATTCCGCCACCCCGTAGATCGAATAGCGCGGCGATCCGTCCGGCAATTTCTCCGCAAAGAGTTTCGTCGCCGGCCGGCCCTCGGTGCCATTCAGGAAATCGGCCTCGGCCGTCACCGTGCTGCCCTTGCCGACCGCCGTGCCCTTGCGCGACGAGGCGAGGTCCACGTAAAGCGTGTTGCCCGCCCCCCGGTAGGCGCCCCGCATGTAGGCCTGACCGGTGGCGGCATCGGCCACCACCACCGCCACATTGCTCTCCTGCTTGCCGAGTTTTCCGACGGCCTTGTCGAGCACCACCAGCGGATTTTCGTTGATGCTCTGCGCCTCCACGCCACGCGGCGCCGGCACCGGACCCTCTTCATCAGCTTGCGGGGTCTCGCGCTGCACCTCAAAGATCCGCAGCCGCCGCAGATTCGGCACGCTGTCGGCCGGCAGCGGCCACACCCCGTTTCCGGAGGCCGCCTGCTCGCCGGTCGGCAGCGTCACTTTGCCGGTCGGGGCGATTTTCGGCAGTTGATCCTCCGGCACGAAATTGTCCGCAAAAGGATCGTCGCTCTGAGGGGCGCTTTGCTCGCCTTCCCCCGGGATGAATTCAACGTCCTCTATCCGCACCAGGCGCAGCGTGCCTTTGTCGGGATAAAGCACCTCGCCGGGCTTCAATTTCTGGTCACCAAACCGCTCTCCGTCGCGCACGATCACATCCCCGTCTTCGGTGATGTCGATCACTTCGAATTTCTCGCGGGCGATCTTGAAGGTCGATCCGGTCGTCAGCTCGTCGACCGCAACCGGCTTTCCGGCCTTGGCCTCACCCCGACCCTTATTGTCGATCGCCACCTTGCGGAAACGCTCTTCCTGTTTGGAGGCGCCTTCCTCCGCGGCCATCCGCTCGCGCAATTTCGTGCGGTTTCGAGCGGCGCGATCGACTGCATCCTGAAAGGCCGACATGGAATCGAACTTGTAGGGCCCGAGGCCGTTGATGATTTCGAGCGCCAGATCGGGCGCCATGCCCTTGCTGCCGCCACGCAGCATCTTGGCTGCCCCGAAGGACGTCGCATCCACCCAGCCGTCATATTCTCCGCCGGTGCCCTGCGTGCTGATTTTGCCCACATGCTCGGCGATGTCGGAGAGCAGGTCAGGCGCTCCGTCCGGACCGTAACCGATCTTCGGCGCCATCTTGGTCAGCTTGTCGGCCTGCATCTGCGTGAGCTTGTCGCGCTCCGCGTTGGCCCGCTGCGTGAATTCCCGGGTCTTGCGGGCATTGCCGGCCACCCCTGCCTGTTCGGCCTTCCGTTCAAGCTCCTTCACCAGCCGCCGCTGTTCGGCGATCTGCCGCCGCGAAAACTTCTCCTGTGCGGCTTCATCCTTGCCTTTGGGAGCGTCCGGAATGACCTTTCCCGCACCGGCAGCACCGGGCGCGTCACTTGGCGTCCCTCCGCTGTCCGCTGCCATAACGGTCTGCACTGCCAATGGTGGCGTCGTCGGGGCGGGTGACGCGACCGCTCCCGGCGACGGGCTGGCCGGCCGCACCGGCACCGGCGGCACATTCGGAATGTTGACCGTGATATCCTGCCGCGGCACCAGATCGCTGGGAAATAGATCGCCGAGCGGCACCTTGCTGATTCCGCTCTGATTCGCCCCGGGGCCCGGCGTGCTCGGCACCGCCACGCCCGGCGCCGGCTTCGGCGTCATGTTGGGCGGCTCGAGCGGTTCGATCCCCACCACCGTTGCCATCGTGGCCGGGTTCTTGCCACTGCCCTCGACTTCGATCCAAAACGGCTTCGCGCCCTCGCGAACTTCCGGCATCACCATGAAATTCCCCTCCTGGTCGCGCACGAGTTGCCCGACGTAGCCCTGATACCCGACCCGCGTGCCCACAAAGTTCGCCAGCGGTGCATCGGTGATGTCCGCTGACGGCGGCGCCGGCGAGGGTTCGCCGAATTCCGGGAAGCTCCGCGCCGAAAAGGTATCGCCCGGCAGAAGCTGATCAAGGTTCTGCTGCTCGTTCCACTCCCCGATCTTTTCATCCACGGCCTCGACCGCCTTCGCGACGGCCGGCGCAAGATTTTGCTGGGCGGTCGGAGCGCCCGCAGGCTGACCGCTCCCGAGCTCGTAGGGCATTTCCTCGCCGCGGTTGAAGCCCTCGAAACCCACCCGCTCCTCGGCGGCAATCGCCTGCTGGGTGCCACGATCGAGCGTTTCGCGCGAAATCAAATCCTGCTCCGGGATCTCGCCGCCAAATTCCATCGGGCCCGCCGGCTCCGGCGCATTCCCGATCGGCAGGCGGTTGACCACCGTTTCGTCGATCCGTCCCGTCGGGTCGGTGGCGCCCGCCGGGTTGGCGTAGGCCGAAACCGGCGCCATCCCGAGACCGCCGATCGCGCCGATGATGCCCGCATTCAGCATCTGCCGGTAATCGTCATCGGTGAACGAAGTCGGCGACTCGCCCCGCGCGCTCTTGGCGGCCGCGATTTCCAAAAGCGTCTGCGCGGCCTCCGTGCTGCCCTCCATCGGCACCACCTTGGCGGCCTCCGTCGCGAACCGGCGGAAATACCCCGCGGCCTGCTTGACTTCCTGCTCGGCGACCCGCTTGCCGGCCCCAAGGAACCGGCTCGCAATGTAGCTCTCCGGCAGCACATCCAGCAGGCCGGCCGGGATGCCGTAGGCGATCGCCTCCACGGGCGCATCCGGGTTGTCGCCATAGATGGAACCCACCTCCTGCCCAATGGACGAAGCCGCCAGCGCAGCCTGCCCGCCATATTCGATCGCGAGCCGCTTGGCCTCCGCGGCGATCGCCTCCCGCGGCA
>JAUPWC010000365.1 GCA_030916665.1 Verrucomicrobiota bacterium | reverse complement strand
GGGCGGCGCCCGCCTGGTGGGCGCGCCGGTTCCGGTCTGGATTCCGACCCTCGGCACCGTGGCGAATCTCGCGCTGCTGCTGCCGGTCGTGATCTTTGCGATCAACTTCCTCGGCACCCTGTCCGGCCGGTGGAGCGCCGTGGGGGGCAGCCTGTCGCTCCGGTTCGTGTTGCTCGCCATCGCCGGGTTCTTCGTGAACGCCGTCGTGAACCTGCTGCTTTCGCTCCGTGGCTTCGCCGAGATCGGTCAGTTCACGCTGCTTGGCGCCCTGCGCGACTGGTCGGCGCTTTATGCGGCGTTCACCGTGGCGATGTTCGGCGCGGCTTACTTCTTCCTGCCCCGCCTGACGGGCAAGGAGTGGCGCTCGTCCGCGCTGATCAAGGCCCACTTCGGCGCCACGGTCGTGGGCGTCATCCTGCTCGTGATCGGCCTCGGGGCCGGTGGCTGGCAGCAGGGTGGGTTGCTCAGGAACGCGTCGGTCGGTTTCACTGACATCACCGCCGCGCTCTCCGGCTGGCACTTGCTCAATTCCGTCGGCCTCGGCGTGCTGCTCGTCGGCCACCTCGCCTTCCTCATCAACTTCATCTGGATCGCCTGTCCGATCAACTCGCAGGGCACCGCCGCCGTCACCATTCCGGTGCCGCCCGCGCTCGCCTTGGCGGGGAAGGAGGGCCACGCATGAAAAACGGCCTCGTCATTTTCCTCGGCGTCTTCGCCACCCTGGCCTTCTCGTGGGCCGGCATGCTGCTCGCCGCCCACAAGCAGATCGGCGCGCTGCCCCAGTTCAAGGACCCGGTGGAGCAGACCCTCAACCCGGCGCCGCTCACCGGCATCGCCGATCAGGGGCGCGCGGTTTATCAGGACCTCGGCTGTGCGGTTTGCCACACCCAGCAGGTCCGCTACGCCGGCTTCGGCTCCGACATCGAGCGCAAGTGGGGCGAGCGCGGCAGCTTCGCCCGTGACTACATCCGCGAGAAGTCCGTGCTGATCGGCTCCAGCCGCATCGGCCCGGACCTGCGCAACGTCGCCGCGCGTCCTTACGCCAGCGCTGAGTTCTTCCACGGCCTGCTTTACGCGCCCGAATCCGTCGCCCCCGGCACCAACATGCCGGCGCACACGTTCCTCTACGAGGTCCGCCCGCTGGCGGGCAACCAGCCCTCCCACAAGGCCGTCAAGATTTCCGGCCCGCACGCCCCCGGCGACGGTTTCGAGGTCGTGCCCACCTCCCGGGCCGAGGCGCTGGTCGCCTATCTGATGAGCCTCAAGGACACCTACAACTATCCCACCGAGCAGGATCTGAACGCTCCCGCCCCCGCCAAGGAGGGCGGCCACTAAGATGAGCGCCAATCACGACAACAAGTTCAACTTCGAGGCCTCCGCCGCGAGCGACGACAGCATCCGCGAGGTGCACGCCAAGCTCCAGAGCAACAAGCCCGACAAGTCCCACGGCTACCCGGCGCTGCCGCTCGTGCTGCTGGGCCTCATGTGCGGCATCGGCTTCTTCGGCTCGGTCTACATGGTGCATCATTCGATCCGGTTTGATCCGCTGGTCGTCAACGCGAACGCCAACCGCGCCAAGCCGGAAGAGAAGGCTGCCGTGGTGCTGACCCGCGCCCAGCTCGGCAAGCCGGTCTATGAGACCAATTGCGTGGCCTGTCACCAGGCCACCGGTGGCGGCGTCCCGGGCGCGTTCCCTCCGTTGGCCGGCTCCGAGTGGGTCAGCGGAAGCGAGGAGCGTATCGTGCGCATCGTCCTGCACGGTCTGCAAGGGCCCATCAAGGTCGCCGGGCAGGATTACAACAATATCATGGCCCCGTTCGGCGGCGTCCTGAAGGACGAGCAGATCGCCAACGTGCTCTCCTATATCCGTCAGACCTGGGGCAACAGCGCTCCCGACGTGGAGCCCGCCACCGTGGCCAAAATCCGCGCCGAAACCGCCAGCCACAGCGGCTACTGGACCACCGAGGAACTCCTCAAGATCGGCAACTGAGCCGACCGCATCTTGGCAAAACGAGGGCCGGGCATGTCGCCCGGCCTTTTGCTGGTGGTCTGCCGGATGGAGCGCGGACTACGCGGGACGGATTTGTAGGGCGGGGTCTCCGAACCCCGCCTTTGTGCGAGGTAGGCGGCCAGCTTGCTGGCGCCACGCCGTGACAAGATCTTCGTGGCGTGAGCAAACTCACCGCCCACGGGGTCAAACAGGCGGGGTTGCTTCGCCATCTCCGCCAAGCCTCCGTCGGAGACCCCGCCCGGCGAGCTGACCGCGAGTCCTGAAGGCCCTCAGCCGCCGAAGCCCTTCAGCATGTCGCCCATGTTGGGCATCTGGAGCTTTTGCCAGCCGGCGGGAGGCTGGAAGAGCGAGGCGGGCAGGCTGCCGGGCTCGATCTTGGTGGCTTCCATCCGGAAGGTTTCCTTGTTCTTGCCGTCGCGGCTCACGACCCGCAAAGGGAAGCCGGACTTGCCCTTGAATTTTTCCTCCCAGCCGCTGGCGGCCTTCTTTTTGCCGCCGAACATGCCGCCCATCGGGCCGCCGCCGCTCTCGCCCAGGCCCATGAACGTGCCCAGACCCTCGGCGATCCAGATCTCGGTCGTGGTGTTCTTCTCCTTGGTGACATATTCCTCGCACTTGTAGCCGAGGATCGTCTCGGTGCGCCCGGTCTTTTCGATGTCGGGCTCCTTGGCCTCCATCTTCTTGGCCGCCTTTTCGACCGTCTCCTTGATCGGCATGACCATATACATCTGCTCGGAGGGCATGAGCATGAGCAGCTCCATTTTTTTCATGTCCATGATGCTGGCGAAGGACTGGCCTTCGGCGGTCATGTCGATGCGGAGGGAGGTATCCTTGATCGAGTAGTCGAGCACCTGCGGCTTGCCCTTGCCGGCGGTGAGGGCGAGGGAGACCTTGCCCTCGAACGCGGAGGCGGCGTGGGCGATCGTGGCGGTGAGCAGCGTGCCCACGGCAAGAAGGCGGAGTAGGGGATTCATGCCGGTCAGTTAAGACCGAAGCCGCCGCGAGACAAGCCGCGGATGAAGGACGTTGCCAACCGGCAACCCCGGCCCAAGCTCCGCCCATGCCTTCCGAGTTCCGCCTGGTCCGCACGGTCGAGTTCAGCGAGACCGACATGGCCGGCATCATGCACTTCTCGAATTTCTTCCGCTGGATGGAGGCCTGCGAGGCGGGCTTCTACCGTTCGCTGGACCTGCCGCTGATCTCCTTTGTGCCGGGCAACGTCGTGGGCTGGCCGCGCGTCAGCGCCAGCTGCAGCTACAAGCAACCGCTGCGTTTCAACGACACCGTCGAGGTGCGCCTGCTCATCAAGGAGCTGCGCACGCGCGCGGTCGTCTTCCTGTTTCAGTTTCGCAAGATGGATGCGGCCGGGCAGGTGCGGCCCGCGGTGGTGGCCCAGGGCGAGATTGCGGCGGTCTGCGTGACGGCTGATGCCGCGGGCAAGATGGTCGCCCAGCCGATCCCGGCGGCCGTGCGGGCGAAGCTGGAGCCCGCGCCCGCCTCGGCCTACACCGCGTAGGGCGCCCGGGTTTCGCCCTTGGCCGAGAGGGCGAAAATCTTCACCGGCGTGGTCTTGCCCTTGACGAGCACCTCGCCGAGGGCGCGCGCGGCGGGCCGCGGCTGCATGGCGTTCAGCGTGGCCTCGCTCACGATCACCGGGGAGGCATAGGCGGGGTCCTTGGTCAGGCCTTCCAGCCGGGAAGCGAGGTTCACGCCGTCGCCGATCACCGTGTAGTTGAGGCGGTTTTTGGAACCCATGTTGCCGGCCACGACCCGGGCGGTGTTGATGCCGATGCCGAAGGCCAGAGCGGGTTTGCCCTCGGCCACCAGCTCGCGGTTCAACTGATCCAGCGCGCGGGCCATTTCGCGCGCGGCGCCGACGGCCCGGTTGGCCGCCTCGGGGATCGCGACCGGCGCGCCGAACAGGGCCATGATCGCGTCGCCGATGTATTTGTCTATCACACCGCCGTGGCGCTCGATGATGGCGCTCATGCGGTCGAGGTAGCGGTTGAGCAGCGTGAGCATCTCCGTGGGCGGCAGGTTCTCGCTCATGCCGGTGAAGTTGCGCAGGTCGCAGAACAGGATGGTGACCTCGCGTTCCTCGCCGCCGAGCTGAAGGTCGGAGTGCAGCAGCCGCGTG
>JAUPWC010000364.1 GCA_030916665.1 Verrucomicrobiota bacterium | reverse complement strand
TTTCGATATCGTGGCCGGTCAGCACCAGCGTGACGGAATCGGTGACCGCGGCGATCTCGGCCGGACGCGTCCAGGCCGTGCGCTTGGTCCACACCACGCTGCCATCGGTGACGGTGTCGCCCGGCAGGCCCGCCGCCCAGCCGCCGGGGTCGGACGCCGCCGACGTGCCTGACGTCGTGCATTCCCAGATCGCGCCGCCCTCGTCCCGGCTGTCCGCGATGGCGCCGCCCGCCACGCTGACCCGCATGAACGACCCGCGCACGGCCGGCGTGCTGGCCGTGTAGGCGGTGCTGTTCGCGCGCACCGCCGGGCGTAGCGGCAGGCCGCAGCGCACATCCCCCAGGTCGGCGCGGCATTCCGGCTGGTACAGCCCGCCGATCGTCGCCTGCAGCGGCTGCGCCAGGCCGCGGAGTTCGGCGCGGAAGGAGCCGTCATCGCGGGCGATCACCTCGCCCAGCCGACCGCGGCGCAACTTCAACTCGCCCTGCGTCAGGTCGGCCCAGTTCACCGCGAAGATGCGGACCTCGGCGTAATCCCACAGCCCGGCGCGCAGTTCGTCGGCGTCGATCGACGCGGCATCCAACAGGCCGAGCAGTTCCGTCTCATCCACCGCCAGTTCGGCGCCGGAGGCAATCGCCGACCGCTCATACCCCACGGCAGCCAGATAGGTTTCGCCGCCATAGACGATGTCCACGTTATGGTCGGTGAAGGTGAAGACGGCATCATCCATGCGCACCATGCGCCACAGCGTGGCGAGCGTCATGGCCTCGCCCTGGATGTGGGCAAGCAGCCCGGCCGAGATGGTCTTCATTCGCGGATCTCTATGACAGGCACGTCCGGCGCCTGGCCGATCTCAAAGGCGTCGAGATTGATCGGCAGGTTGTCGGTATCGAAGCGCGCCGGAACGTCGAACTCGCACGCGGCCTCGATCGTCTTGGCCGACAGCGCGGCGAGCGTGCTGCCCAGCGTGATGACGCCGGTCAGAAGATTGACTTGGAACTGCGTCGCGCCTGCGCCCAGCGCGCGCTCGACATTGTCCACCCAGCACCGGACAGTTCCGGAGACGGGCTTCGTGATGGTGCGGTTAGCCGAGTACGTCCCGTCGCTGTAGGTCTTAAAGATCTGCCACGTCGCATCGCTGCCATCGGTCGCGCCGATGGTCTGGCGCTCCATGGTGTAATCCGACCAATCCTTGAACCGGAACCCGTGCAACCGGCCGAGACGCAGGCGAAAGAACGCGATCAGTTCGGCGATGCCGGCGCCGTCTTTCAGACCGGTGCCCACGTTGAAGCGCAGGCGCGGCGATGACCAGTTGCCGTTGCGCTGCTCGTTGCCGCCAGCACTCTCAGCAATGGACGTGCTGGCTTCCGGCCCGCCCTGCGCCCCGACCGCGATCAGGTCAGGGAACCGCTTATCGTGGAACGCCATCGCTTAAGCATTCCTCGACGCGCGGGCGATGTCGCGCCGTGTCGCCATGGCGATCTGGCTGCGGCTGCGATTGAAGGAGCCGGGGTCCGCGGTTTGAATCGTCTGGTTGATCACGACAGGCCGCCCGCCACCACCGCTCACAGCCGCGCCGACCGCTGCCTGTTGGCGCTTGGTCAACACCCGCTCGCCATACTCCATGATCGCCGGGAATTCGGAGCGGGAAAGCAAGCCCCCGCCGGTGTGGAAGCGTGGCGCAGCACGGAACAGCGCCGACGGAACGATGCGCTGCGGCACGTTGTCGTTGCCGACCACGCCGCCGCCGTGAAGGACCGCCGACTTGACGAACAGGTCGGCGCCAGCCGCCGCGAGGCTGCCGCCCCCTTCTGCTGCGAGCCCAGCGCCGCCGCCCCCGAAGATGCTGCCAAGCAACCCGCCAAGGCCGCCGCCCATGCCGCCGCCCGCACCGCCTCCGCCGCCGAACGCCATGCTCGACAGTCGCCCCAGCGCATCCTCCAGCGGCTTCAGGATCAGCGCCCGCGTGCCGAGTTGCAGCAGCGCCTGCTCCATGCTCTTTAGCGTGTCCGTGACGCTTCGCCCCTGGAACGCGACAGCCTGGAACCCATCGACCAGCACGCCAGCGACCTCGCGACCGTAGCCCTCCATCTCCTTGAGCGTGCGCGCCTGCTCCTGGAGCCGGGCGATCTCGACCGCGTTCGCGATATAGGCCTGGCCGCCCGCCGTCTCGGACGTGCCTGCGGCGTCACGGTTGACGTAGGCCGTCGCGTTGATGCGAGCCAGCGCAAGCGCCTGGTCGCTCTGCGACATGCCGATGGTGGCGTTCTGCTGTCGCAGGAGTTCCACCTGCTGCTGCTGGTCTGGCAGCCGGGCCGCGATGGCGCGGCCGTTCTGCGCCGCGTTCAACCGGATGTACTTCTGCGTCAGGTCCGCGACGACGATCGCTTCCTGTTCGGTGCCGGCGATGTTCAGCCGGCGCGCTTCCTCAATGGCTCGGTTGCGCGCCTCGGTTTCCTGAGCCGCGGCGTTGCCCTGCATGTAGGCCTGGGCGAGCCGTTCCTCGGCCTCGATCTGGCGCTCGACGTTCGCAGTCAGGTCGCGATAGCCGGCGACGGATCGCTCAAGCACCGCGCGCCTTACCTCGGCCCGTTCCTCGGCGGTAGGGTCGCGGCCCTGAGAACGGGCGGCTTCCTCCAGCCCCTGCATGGCCTGGGCGAGTTCGCGCGCGTGGCCCTCGGTCGCGCCCGCGACACGGGCCGCATCGCGCTGGCCGCGGATGAACTGATCGATCGGCCGCTCGGTGCCGTTCAGGGCCGCATTGACGCCCTCGATGGCCTGCTGAAGCTCGCGGTATTCCTGCGACCCGGCAGGCGCCTGCCCAAGCGCGGACTGAAAACGCGCGCGCCGGGCCTCCAGCGTCTCGCGCTCGCCGACTTGCGTGCCGCGATTCCGCGCCTCGGCCAGCGCGGACTGGTAGGAACGCTGGTCCGCGGAGAGTTCCCGAACACCCGTTGCGGCGGCGTCGCTGCCGATGCCGCTCGGGCGCACTGGAGCCGGCGGCGCCGGAAGGCTAAGCGTGCGCGAATACTGCTCCGCCATCTGGCCTGTGCGGAACATCTGCTGGAGCGAGAAAGCGCCGCCATCCCCAGGCATCCCCGGGCGTGCGTAGGCTCGGCTCGCGATACGACCGGCCGCGTCAGCGGTCGGGGCCTGACGCAGTAGAGCGCCTGCCGCCTGTTCGCTGCCCTGAGTAAGTTCATGATGGATGAAGCGCCACTGACGCTGCGCTTCGCTCTCGCCGGGGACCGACGCAAACCGCGATAGCGCCTCCCGCCTCGAGCCGTTCCAGCCGAGGATGCCGATCCCGCGACCGCCGTCATGTGTCGCGGCCGGGTTGAAGCCAGATTCAGCGTCGACGCGGGCGACGATGCCGGAGGCCGCCGCGTGGCTCCACCCCTGCGAGCGGAGGAAGGCATAACCCTCGCCGGCCGCAGCCGCGTTGCCAGCGCCAGGAGTGGTGTTCGTCGCGCCGCCCTGCCGCTGTAGCGCCAACTCGCCAAGGCTGGCGCCGGAAGCCCCTGGCCCCCCGCCAAAGACGCCAGCCAGCGCGCCCAGGCCGCCGCTCACCGCCCTGTCGGCGTTCGTCTGCGACTGCGCCAGCCATTCCAGGAACGGCCGCCCAGCGTTGGTCAGCCCGTCCGTGATCCGGTTCCACAGGCTCTCGAAAGCCTTCTCGACGTTGCCCAGCGCCCGCTCCATGAGCGGCATGTCACGGGTCGCGCCGCCGAAGACGCCGTTGAGGCGGGCGAATACCTCTGCCGAGGCCTGGCCACGGTTCCCCGCCAGTTCCAGCAACTCGATGTGGCGCCGGAACCGCTCATCAAAGCCGCGGACGCCCTGCTCCGCGAGGTTGCGCGCTTCCTCGGCAGGGCGGTGGATGACCCGCGCGACCCGCTCCAGCGCCGACGACAGATCCTTGTCGAGCGTGCGCGACAGGTCGAGCGCAAGGGCGGTGTAGGCCTGAAGGTTCTCGCGATCCTCCGGCCGCACGACCTGCGCCAGCCGCCCCTGCGCGGTCCGCACGTCCGCGCTGGCAACGCCAGGCATGAGTTCGCTCTGCGACCGCGCGCTGCGTTCCAGCGTGCGCGCCATCGCCTCATAGTCGGAGGTGTAGCCGCGGAGTTGGTTGCGCAGCGTGGCCAGACGGCGCTCGGTGCCCTCGTAGGCGGCGAAGGTGGCGATCAGGCCACCAGCGACCGCCGCAATCCCAACCCGCATGGGCGTGAACAGGCCGGCGATGGCGCGAAAGGTGTTGCCCACGCCGCCCATGGCCTGCGTGACCTGGCCGCCCTGCTGCGTGAGCACCTGGAACGCGCTGGCCCCGCCGAGCAGCGAGGTCACCACGTCGTTGATCTGCGGGGCGAGCTGCTGCGCCTGACGCGCGGTGACGCCGAAGGCGTTGGCGGTCTGGTTCGCCGACGTGGTGACCGAGCGATACTGCTTCTCGATCGCCATCATCGTCTTGGCGTGCTGATCCTGCGTGATCAGCCCAAGGCGCAATGCGCGGTCGAGTTTCGCCTGTTCCTCCGTCATCTGGACGAAGGCGCGAGCCACCGCATCGTGCCGCTGGATAACGGTAGCCGCCCCGCGCGCGGCCTGCTCCATGCCGCGGGTGATCTTCTCCTGCCCGGCGACGACCTTCTCGCCAGACTGAACAATCTGCGCGTTCGCCTGCTGGACCTTCTGCGCGCCCGCGACATAGCCGGACGGGTCCAGCGACGACCGGATGATCGACAGCAGCTCGACGCCGGATGCACCGCTCATTCGTCGTCCTCGTCGTCGGGTTGCTTGCCACGCTGCGCCGCGTCGAAGGCCCGGCGCTCATGGTCGAGCGCCAGGATCGCTAGGATTTCATCGGGATGCATCGGGAAGCGCATCGTCCGGCACCACGCCTCAACGTCCTGGTGCTGGATGGCCTGCGCGCCGCCCATGTCCGAATAACGCCGGGTTGCGTCGAGTTCCTGGAAGGCGCGCCATGCGGCGTCGGCGCCTGGAGGGCGGGGCGCTTGGTGAAGCGCCTGCGACGCCCGGCCAGTCTGGCGCTCGGCAGACGCGTAATGCTGCCGGCGCGTGCTGCCCGACTTCAGCTTTCCGTCGAGCCAGAATTCGTGTCGGGCGTGGGCGCGGAGGGCGTCGAGCCATCCAAAGGGAAGAAGTGCCGCGTCGTGTTCAGGAAGGCCATGGTCGCATTGCGCAGCCACCGCAGGCCCGTCGCATTGTAGGCGCCGACCGCGAGGTCATAGGTGCAAGGTGCGGCGATGGCGCGGCCGTCGAGGCCAACGAGATGCCAGCCGACCGTCAGTTTGGCGAGCATCTGGCTCATGTCGGCCCATTCCTCCTCGGCAGTGAAGTCGCGCCCCTGCTTCCGAAGCAGATTGTCGCGTGCCAAGCGATGCTCCTGCGCCTTCTCGCTCTCCCACGACAGCAGTTCGATCCAGCCCTGTGCGCCGGCCTCATCCTTCAGGGGCTCGCGCGAGATGGGATGGACCAGCATGAACTTGGCCGTGCGCTCGATCGGGAGCGCGAGCGTGCCGAAGACGTCGGGCATCTGAATGTCCTTTGGGGGAAGGAGTGGCGGGACGGCACCCCCATGCCGCCCCGCCGGTTGCCGGCAACGTTCCGTTGGGGGCCGGAGGTGGTTAGGCCGCCGCCGTGTCCGTGTAGCGAATGGACGACGCCGGCATGCCGACGCCAGAGCCGAGGTATTCCTTTGCCTGGAACCGCCCGGTGATGGTCTGCGACGCCTCGCCCTGTGCGTCCTCGGACGCCTCGGTGATGATCAGCCGAGGGAGATGGATCGAGATGGCATCCGAGGTCGGGCCGCCCGAGGTGAGCATAAGCAGGATCTCGACCTCATCCTCATTCTCGAACGAGGTGTTCACCGCGTCGCCGTCGTCCACCAACGCCGTGAAATCGCCGCTGATGTCCGCGGTGCCGAGCAGAATATCCGGCACGAAGGGCTGACCGACCACGACCGGCGCATCGGCGTTCATCGCCATGGTGATGTTGATGCCGGTGACGACGCCGACCTTCACGCCGCCGATCAGCATCACGCCGTTCAACGCGTTGGCGACCTCGGTCGAAGTGGCCGCGGCCGGGCTGGTGAAGTACGGCGCCGAGGCCCCCGTCACAGTCTCGCGACTGCGGCCCATGAGGTTCACTGTGATCGTCGCGATGCCCTCCGCCGGCACCGCCACCTGAAAGCCCGTGACCCGCCCCTCGGTGTAGAGGCGTGCGCGGTCGAGGTCCGTGTCGTAGCGTTCCACGGCCAGCTTGCGCCGCACATGGCCCGATGCCGGGATGATGCAGGACTGCCCCGGCGTAGTCAGCGTGAAGGCGGTGTCCGCGGTCATGTCGGTCGGCGTCGGATAGACCGTCACCTCGCGATTGGACGTGCCGCCGAAGCCCGTCACCATGAAGCGCACGCCATTGTTGGCCGCGACCGACAGGCTGGAGAACTGGATGATCGCGCCCTTGACCAAGCCGAGCGCGACAGGGTCGCCGCTGGCGAAGGTGAACTTCGACGTGGCGCTATCCGCGGCGACGCTGGTCACATCTGCCTCGGTGATGCTGACGGCCACCAGCGGCGCCGCTGTACCGCGCAGCGCGGCCTCAATCAGTTCCGCATAGGTGCCCGGCGACAGTTCGCCTGTGATCGCGCCTTCAACGCGGCGCGAGGTGTGCCGCGCGCTGCGAACCTGGCGGGAGGAAAGGATCTCCTGCGACCGTACGACGTTCTTGCGCAGGTTCAGCGAGGCCGAAACCCGCCGAAGAATCTGCCCGCCGGACGCGCCGGGGTCCGTGGCAGTATCCGCCTCGGAGTTCGTGGTCATCGTGCCCGAGGCGTAGAACTTGTAGGCGAAGCGGATCGCGCTGCCTTCAGCGAGGGACATAGGAGGCTCCATCTGAGGGACGGGTCGCCATCACGGCGATCCAGCGCCTTGCCCAAGGGCGGGTGGGCGTCGCCGCGGCCTTAGCCGCGGAAGCGATAGGTGAAGACGGCAATGCCGCTGCGGACCCACCAGATGCCGTCGGCGGATGCGCCGGGCTGGTCGATCACGGATGTGCCGAGGAAGGACAGCGCGCCGTCGCGACGACTGCGGAACACGGCGAGCGCCTGGTCGAGCAGCGAGAGCAACGTCGCCTCCCCCCTGCCCCGCTGCGCCATGGCGCGGATCACGACCGAGCCGAGAAGTTCCCGCTCGTTGGCAGCACGGCCGCCGCCGAACGCGACCAACCGCTCGCTGGTGTGCTCCACCGCGACATGCAGCCAGTGCTGGTAGGTGGCAGCAGCCGGCGTCTGGTCGTTGGTGTTCTGATGCCAGACGACCGGTACGCCGACCGGCGCCGGCCAACCCGCCGTCCAGGCCGCCTCGATCGCCGTGATGCTGTCCTCGTAAGGCCCGCTCACAGAGACGCGCTCCGCAGGCGACGCACAGCGATGGCCGGGTAGCGCATCCGAACGTCCTTGGCGCGCTGGGTGCGGCGCTCGCCTTTGGTGCTGTTGTGGCGAGTGAGGCGAACCGCCGCCGGGTCGGCGCCGATGATGATGTAGGTGAAGCGCGGCTCCCACCCGAGTGGGCGCAGGATAGGCCGCAGTGCGATGGCCGACTGCTGCACGAAGTGTTGCTCGACATGCAGGACGAAAGGCCCGCCGCCCTCGCGTCGCCCCACCTCCAGCCGCCGCGCGTACTCAGCCCGCACCGCAACCACCGCCTCAGTGGCGCCGGGCGGCAAGCGGCTGGTCCGCGGGATCGCTACGTCATCGACGTAGGTCGTGATGCTGTCCTGCCAGGCGCCCGACCGCTCCGGGCCGTTCGTGATCAGATGGTTGACCGTGCGGATCACCGCCTCGGTCAGGTAGTGCCACTGGATCAGGATCACGCCGTCGGGCTTTACCGATTCCGGCGCCGCGCCCTGCCGGCCGTCCACGATGGTCAGGTGGTCCGGCATCACGCCGCCCGACCGCGCCGACTGCCGGCGCTCGACCGTGGCGATGTGCTGCCGTGCAGTGGTCGCTAGCCGCCGGCTTGCCTCCGGGCCTGACAGCCCGCGCGTGGCGACCTCCAACTCGCGCGTGAAGTTGCGGAACTGCGCGCGAGAGAAAGCCATCAGCCCGAGACCTTCAGATTCCAGCGCACCACCGTCGCGCCCATGCGCACCGTCTCGACTTCCTCGATGTTCACGCGCCGCCCGGCAATGTCGGCCTGGTCGCCGCGCGTCGGCGTCATCGTCAGGCCGGTCGGGGACAGAACAACCGTCGTGCCCGCCTGCGCCGCATCACCGCCCGGCACGATCGGGTCCACCGTCGCGCGCCGCACGAAGGCGCTCACATCGAAAGTGGTGTCGGGCGTGCCGATCCGCCGCAGCGTCACAGGCTCGCCGTGGGAGGCGATCTGACGGTCAAGCGCGGCGATGGCGGCGGCGGGGGTCATCGCCGCGGAAACACCCTATATGGCGCCAGCGCCGCCAGTCGATCGGCCGAGAGCGGCAGAGCGTCCGAATTGCGCTGGTCGAAATACGCCGTCTGGCCGACGCCCTCGACCTGCTCCGACCGCACGCCCGTATCGCGACCGGCGCCACGATACATCCCGACCACCAGATCGAGCGCGGCGCGGGACAGCGCGGGAGGCGAGGCCGACGCAAGGTCGAAGCCGGACCGATATTCGATTACCACCTTCGCGGCTTCCCAGTATGTCCGTTCGTCATCCGTCAGGCGGTAAACGAACGATCCATCGACCTCATATTCGGTCGGGTCGAGCAGCGTTTCGCCGACCATGATGGCGTCGATCTGCGGCGCCAGGTTCCGCTCTAGCATGATGGACGTCACGCCGCAGCCTAGGCGTTCCGTCTGCCGCAAATCCTCAAACCCGAAGCCTTCGCGGTTGCAGTAGCCGGCGATCATCGCGCTGGCCTCGGCGATCATATCGCCGAGCTTCAGATCCTCGCTGTCATCCGTGATCGAGAGTTCCGACTTGACCCGCTCAAGCGTGACAAGGTCGTCCTCATCGGATGGTGTGACAACGACCAGCATCAGCCGCGTCCGATCTTGCTCATCAGCGGGTAGAGGTCGAGATGCACCCGCGTCCCGTCGCCATTGGTCAGGGTCAACAAGCCCTCATCGTCCACATC
>JAUPWC010000363.1 GCA_030916665.1 Verrucomicrobiota bacterium | reverse complement strand
TCCAGCATCAGAATCTTCTCTGCCAGCGTGCGGGCCAGGTTGGCTTCACGCCGGGCTTCGCGCGCGCCTTCCCAGGTGCCATAATGCCAGGGGTCACGCGTCATGACGCAGCTCCTCGATGCGGCGGAGTTCTGCAATATCCTGAAGATCCTGCGGACGACCGGCGGCCTGTTTCATGCGCAACAGGGTGCTCAGTGTGACAAACGGGACTTCCAATCCTTCGGCCAGCGGCATGCGGCACGCTGAGCGATGCTCGGCCTCGAAGTCGAACGGTTCCTCGACAAACACATCGATCGGCGTCTCCCGCCGGGCCTCGTTCCAGAGATTCAGCACAACCATGCCCTTCTCCGCGCGCCAGCGGGCGCGCAGTCCCGCGTTGGCGAATTGCTCGTTCGTGACGGGTATTCTGGCCCGGTAGCCGATGCCGGCGAGCGCATCCAAGCCAAGCAGGATGTTGGCCCGCTCAAGGCCGATGACCAGATCCAGATTGTTGGTGTAACGGACATGGCCGTGAGCGTTGACCGCCAATCCACCGACAACGAGGTAGCGCACGCCTGCCCGATCTAGGGTTTGCGCCACAGAGATGACATGCTCCAGTTTCATGCCTTCAGATGATGTCCGCGAACTGGCGCTCGGTTTTGCGGAAATACCAGAGGCCGGTGAAGAGCAGGATCGTGGCGACGACCGCCGAGGATGCGAGGCCGGGCAGGTGCAGTTCGGAGCGCCCCGCGAGCAGGCTCCAGCGCACGCCATCGACGACGCCGGCGAGCGGGTTGAGCGCCAGCAGGTCGCGCCAGTTGGGCAGGTGGTCGGTGCGGAAGCCGACCGGGGTCACGAACATGCCGATCTGCAGGATGAAGGGCGTGATGAAGCGGAAGTCCCGGAACTTGACCGTAAGCGCCGCGATCCACAGACCGGCGCCGAGCGCGATCACCAGGCCCAGGAGGAGGAACAGCGGGAGCGCCAGCAGCTGCCAGCCGGGATGGATGCCGAAGGCGGCCATGACCGCGAGTGCGAGCACAAGCATGATGGCGAAATCCACCAGCGCCACGGCGAGCGAGGAGAGCGGCACGACCAGCCGGGGAAAATAAACCTTCGAGATGAGGTGCGAGTTGCCGACGAGGCTGTTGCCCGCGCCGCTGAAGGCTGAGGTGAACAATTGCCACGGCAACAGGCCGGTGAGCACGATGAGCGGGTAAGGCAGGCCGCCGTCGGGCATCTTCGCGAGCTTGCCGAACACGAAGGTCAGCAGGACGGTCTGCACCGCGGGTTGGATGACGGCCCAAGCGATGCCGAGCGCCGCCTGCTTGTAGCGCACCTTGATGTCGCGCCACGCGAGGAAGCCGAGCAGTTCGCGGTAGCGCCAGAGATCGGCCCAGTAGTGCCGGCTGGTGCGACCGGCTTCGAGGATGAGTTCAGGGGTGGGCGTTGCGGACATGCTCAGTTCAGGGCGGCGGCGAGACGCTGGGCGAACACGGGGAAAGCAAACGAGGCGGCGTGACCGCGCACAACCTCCGAATCACGGGGGGCACGCACCAGCTCGTCCACGGCGGCGGCGAGTTCGGGGAGGTTGCCGTATTCGACGAGGCGGCCGACGGTGTCGCTGACGACTTCGGGGGCGCCGCCGGCGCGGGCGGCGATGCAGGGTTTGCCGTGGATCATGGCTTCGAGATAGACGAGGCCGAAGCCCTCGCGGCGGCTGGGCAGGGCGAAGAGGTCGCAGGCGGTGTATTCGCGGCGCAGCGCGTCGTCGTCGATCGCGCCGAGGAAATCCACCGAGCCGTTCACGCCGAGACGCTGGGCGAGCGCGGCGAGACGGGGCTGGTCGTCGCCGGTGCCGACGATGCGCAGACGGGCGGCGGGGTATTCGCGGCGGATCAGCGGCAGAGCCTCGATCAGGGTGTCGAAGCCCTTGTAGGCGTCGGCGGCGGAGAGGCGTCCGACCGAGAGGATGCGCGGCAGGGCGAAGGGTTGGGGGGAGGATTGCTCGTCGGAACGCGACGCGAAGTGCGGGTCGAGTGTGTTGGGCACGACGACAAGGCGTTCGGGCGCCAGCGCCGGCAGGAAACGCAGCAATTGTCGCCGGGTGTATTCGCTCACGCAGAGGATGCGGTGGGCGCCGAGCAGGGCGCGGCGCTCCAGCGCGGAGTAAGGGCGCCACACTTCGATGCCATGGGCGACGAGGCTGTATTTCATCCGGGAGTTGAAGCGTTGCGCCAGCCACGCGACGGGCAGGTGGTGCAGGTGCGCGCAGATGAGCAGATCCGCGCGTTTGCCCAGGCGCACTGTCTGGCGCACGAAGGCGAGTTTGCTCCGGTCGCAGCCGACGTGTTCGCCCAGCCGGGCATTGGCGTAGCGCGCGAGTCGCGGCTCGGGGCCGGGCCGGTCGTTGAGCACCACCGAATCCACGCGCGCGGCGATCTGGCACAGCGCCATCAGGTAAAGCCGCATGATGCGGGCAATGCCGCCTTCGTGCAGGAAGAGCTCCGGAGACAGGAGAAGGACGTTCATGCCGATGCAGAAAGGCGATTGGCCACAAAAAGCGCAAAAGGCGCAAGAAATGGAGTGCCGAGCCGGGCACTTGGCCGCGTATGCGAGAGACTTGGCATCAGACGGAACACCAAGCGCGCGGAGTCACCAGAACTGCGGTTTCCCTGAGTTTCATTTTTTGCGCTTCTTGTGCTATTTGTGGCCATTCCTTCCTGGGTTCGTTGCTCAGGCCGTCTTGCGATTGGCGAACGCCACGAGCATCGCCACGGTCCACACCCTCGACCACGCCCGCGGGTCATTCTTTGTGGTATAGTCGCGCCAGAGGGCGGCCACGGCAGTGGCGTCGAGCCACGGGCAGGCGGCGAGCGAGGCGGGGGAGAAGGTTTCTTCCAGGAACGGGCGCAGTTCGGCGAGCATCCAGCGGGCGAAGGGCAGGGTGAAGCCCTGCTTGGGGCGGTTGCGCACGGCGGCGGGCACGAGGTCGGCGGTGGCGTCGGCGAGCGCGCGCTTGAGCCGGCGCGGGTCGTATTTGAACCACGCCGCCTGCGGCCAGAGCCATTCCAGCAGCACGCGGTCCACGAAGGGCACGCGCAGTTCCAGCGAGTGCACCATGCTGAAGACGTCGCTGTCGCGCAGGAGCGTGTCGGCCATGTAGGTGCGCAGTTCCCAGCCGCTGATGATCTGGAACGGGTCGGCGCCAGTCAGTTCGAACGCGTAATCGTCGAGCATCGGGTGGTTGGGTCCGAGGCGCTCTGCCTGCGCACGGGCGTCAGGGGAAAGGAGGGCGAGGCGCTGCGACTCGGACAACACGCGGCGTTGGAGCGAGGCGAGTTCGTGCAGGTCGCGGGCGTGCGCGAGGAAATCGGCGAGCTTGCGGGCGCGCGCCGAGGGGCGTGCCGCCAGTTGCCCGAGAATCGCGCCACGCAGGCTGCCCGGCAGGCGACGCCACCAGGGCAGCAGGGCGTTCAGCCGCGGCAGGTCGCGGAACGACGGGTAGCCGCCGAACAGCTCGTCGCCGCCGAGGCCCGACAACGCGACGGTCACGCCGCCGGCCTTGGCGAGGCGGCTGGCGTAGTAGGTGTTGAGGCCGTCGCCGGTCGGCTGGTCGAAGCTCGCGAGGATGCGCGGGAGGTCGGCGGCGACGCGGGCGCCGGTGAGGAGGTCCTCGGTGTGCTCGGTGCCGAAGGCCTGCGCCGAGGCGCGCGCCGAGGCCTGCTCGGAGTAACCGGCTTCGCCGAACACGAGGGAGAAGGTCTTCAGCTTCGGGCCGCCGAGGCGCGTCATGAGTCCGACCACGGCGGTGGAGTCCAGGCCGCCGGAGAGAAACGCCCCGACCGGCACGTCGGCCACGCGGTGAGCGCGGATGGTGTCCTCGAGTTGGAAACGCAGGCCGTGGACGAAGTCGTGGTAGTTGCCCGCGGCGCGGCCGGGGTGGACCGGGGCGGGCAGGTGCCACCATGCCTGCGTGCGGACGGTGCCCGCGGCGTCGAGGGTGAGGGCGTGGCCGGGCGGCAGGTTGGCGATGCCGCGGTAGATCGTGCGCGGCGCGGGCACGCCGAACCACGCGAGGTATTCGCCGGCGGAGGCGGGGTCGATCTCGCGCGGCACCTGGCCGCTGGCGAGCACGGCGTTGAGCTCGGACGCGAAGACCAGGCCGCCGCCGGGCCGGCGGGCATAATAGAGCGGCTTGATGCCGAGCGGGTCGCGGGCGACGAACAGCGTGTGCTCGCGGGCATCCCACGCGGCGAAGGCGAACATGCCGCGCAACCTCGGCAGGCAGGCCGCGCCGTGCTGCGCGTAGGCGGCGAGCAGGACCTCGGTGTCGCAGTGCGTGCGGAAGGTGTGGCCCGCCGCCTCCAGCTCCGCGCGCAGCTCGCGGTGGTTGTAGATCGCGCCGTTGAAGACGAGCGTGAAGCGCCCGTCGGGCGTCGTCATCGGCTGGTGTCCGTTGGCCGGGTCGAAGATCGCCAGCCGGCACATGCCGAGCGTCAGGTCGCCGCCGGAGAAAAATCCCCGGTCATCCGGCCCGCGATGCGCCGACCGCTGCACCATGCGCCCGACCGCCGCCTCGCGCTCAGCGGGCGACAGCTTGGTCGAGAACAGTCCGGCTATGCCACACATGGAGGGTTAGCCTCGGATTTCACGGATGGGCACGAATAAATTCGTGCAGATTATTACTTCTCACTTCTTCCGAAAATGTATCAGTCAAGAATCAAGACCTGACGTCTTCAGTCTCCTCTTGGGTTCACAGGCGAAATGACGGCCAGGGTCGGCCAACTATCGCGAAGACTTCGGACATCGCTTTCTTGGAGGTTGCCGACAAGCGACCGCGCCGCGTCGATTTGATCTTCTGCAGCGCCTTGCCGATCTCGCCCATGAACTCGGAGCTCGTCGTCCACGCCATTTCGTGCACCAGCATATGGAGGGTTCCTGCCTCCTCCTCCAATCCGTCCGTTCGCAGCGCCGCGATCAATTGGTCAATGCGATCCTGGAGCATGACGAGCTACTTTTGCCCAACATTTAAGATGAGCAATGCCGCATTGGCTGCCTTATTGGTAAAGGGTAAAGCATGACCCCTTTGGCTCTTCTTGACCCCTTTGGCTCTTCTTGGCTCCGAGTTTTCGATTTACCGCGTTTCTTCTTCATTCGCTGTGGGTCCGATACCCCGAAGCTTGCTTCGGCTTGGTTGGCGGAACGGGATGAGTTGTTGATTGCATGGCGTTCGAGTGGGTTTGCAGATGTCTTGTCAAATGCCCCGGAGCTTGCTTCGGGGATTCTTTACCCGCCGATCATTGTTTTGCCAACTTGATCGCTGCATCAGCTGCCTCTGGACAGCTTCGCCTCGTCGCTTCCGGGTGGGGAGGCGGCGAGTTCAGATTTTGGGTTCTTCCACTCGCAAACGGGGCCTCGGGGACAGGCCGGCTAGAGCCAACAGGAAGGCCTGTTGGGTAGCAATGCCGTTTTAACGCAAAGCCTTAGAAGCAAATGGCTTTGCTTATATCGGCCGCTTTATCGGGGCCTGTAAGCAAAGCCACCAGATGCAGGCCGAAATCCACGGCCGTGCCGGCGCCGCGGGAGGTCGTGATCCGGCCGTCCGTGACGACCTTCTCGTGGGCGAGGATGGCGGGCAGTTCGTTGGCCACGGAGAAATGGGCGGTGTAGCGGCGTCCGGCCAGCAGGCCGCAGTCGTGCAGCACGGCAGGCGCGGCGCAGATGGCCGCCAGCCAGCGACCGGCAGCGTGTTGTTTCAGGACCAGATCGCGCACGCGCGGGTCGGCGCGCAGGTGCTTCACGCCGGCACCGCCGGGCAGAAAGAGCAGGTCGAAGTCGCGGCCGAGCACGGCGGCCAGCGTGGTGTCGGCATGCGCGGTGATACCGCTGCGGCCGGTGACGTGAATGCCCTCGGCGAGGGCGGCGGTGGTGACCTCAACGCCGGCGCGGCGCAGCAGATCAATGGGGCAAAGGTCTCGATTTCTTCGAAACCTTCCGCAAGCGGGACAAGCACGGTGGGCATGGGAGGAGTTAACCACTAATCCACAGTAAGAGGACACTAATTTTTCGGACTGCCGAACCAAATGGCCACGAAAAACACGAAGAACACAAAAAAGATCCAAGGCGTCGTGCATATCTGTCTGATTTCGTGTTTCTCGTGTTTTTCGTGGCCATTCCTCGGTTTGGATTTGTGGCAAAACTCCGGCTTGGGATTAGTGGGGCATTAGTGTCCATTAGTGGTTTCAAAACCATGTCTCTCTCTGGAAAACGTCTCGTGATCTTCGGTTGCGGCTACATCGGCACGGCGGTGGCGCGGGTGGCGTTGGCCGCCGGGGCCACAGTCGAGGCACTCACGCGCAATCCGGAGAAGGCCGCGGCGCTGCGGGCGGCGGGGCTGTCGTCGGTGGTGGTGGCCGAGTTGGGCTCGACCGAGTGGCACGCGCAGATCGCGCCGGCTCCGGATTTTGTGGTGAATTGCGTGAGCTCGGGCGGGCCGGACCAGTATTGGCAGTCCTACGTCGTGGGCATGCAGTCCATCGTGAGCTGGGCGGCCAAGGCCGGGCCAATCGGCACGATGGTCTACACGAGCAGCACGTCGGTCTATCCGCAGGGCGAC
>JAUPWC010000362.1 GCA_030916665.1 Verrucomicrobiota bacterium | reverse complement strand
GTGCCGGCTTCCTGCCGGACTTGATACGACGGCCAGTGCTCCTTGAGCACCTGCCAGACGGGCGAGGCGCGCGGCTGGCGCGGGCGGTAACGACGGCAGACCATGGGTGTAAAAACTGACAGGTCGGCCCGGGCCTGCGGTGACCACATCAAGATTCGCCGAGACCCAGCCGTAAATCCTTTCTTCTGGGAAGTTCACACGACAGGACGCGTCGCCTGGTTTCCCTCTGGAATTAGGTGTTGTCATTCTCCGTCCCCGGAGCAAAACGTCTCCCCCGACATATCTGAACAGCAACTCCACCTGAATGGCACTATCCTCTCCCTCGCCTGGCGGCCGCCCCCCCTACAATCGCGATCCGCGTCGTAACAACGACCCCTATGCGGCCATCCGCCGCAACATGCGGATCAAATCGCCCCAGGTCCGTGTGATCAGTCCCGAAGGCCGCCAGCTGGGCATCATGGACACGCAGAAGGCCATCGCGCTTGCGCTGCAGTTCAACCTGGACCTCGTCGAGGTCGCCGCCACGGCCACCCCGCCCGTGTGCCGCATCATGGATTTCGGCAAATACGTTTACGAGGAGCAAAAGAAGCACGCGCACAGCAAGCCCGCGGGCACGAAGCTCAAGGAGATCGAATTCACCGCCCGCATCGAGAAGGGCGATTTCAACACCAAGCTCCGCCACGCCGAGGAATTCCTCGACCATGGCAACAAGGTGAAGCTCCGCCTGAAGTTCCGCGGCCGCGAGATGGCCCACCCCGAGATCGGTTTCGGTGTGATGCAGAAGGCGCTCGAGGAACTCGCCACCATGGGCCACCCGGATTCCGAGCCGAAGCTGACCGGCAAGCAGATCAACGTCATGCTCTCGCCGCTGCCGGCGAACAAGCGCAAGCCCAAGCTCTACGTGCGCGAGCACGGCCACGCTCCGGAGCAGGGCCACGCGTCCGAACATCCGTCCGCTCCGCCCGAGGCGGAATGAACCGGCGGATCGTCGCCATGGCGCGCCACACGGCACGCGGCCTGTTTGTCGCCGGTCTCCTAACCCTCGCCGCCTGCGCGTCCGCACCGGCGCAGTCCGCGCCCACGGGAAAGGAATCCGCGCCCGCCGCGAAGGCCCCCGAGGGACCGACCCGCGCCGCGCCGACGCGGCCGGCCCACCTCTGGCCCTTCACGAAGATCCAGGGCATCGAGTGGGTGAAACTCGACGATGTCGCCGCGCACTACCGCCTGAAAACCGCGTGGAGCAAGCCGGGGGTGGAGATGACGCTGGCAGACGCCCGCGGCGTGCGCCTCCGCTTCGAGGCCAACCAGCGGGACTTCCATCTCGACGGTGTGCGGGTCTTCCTCGGCCGGTCCGCGCTCCTGCACCGCGCCAGCCTGTGGGTCACGCGGCTCGACGTCATCAAGACCATCGCCCCCCTGCTGCGGCCCGAAGATCATCTCGCATTTCTCCCGGCCGCCCCGCCGAAGGTCATCGTGATCGACGCCGGTCACGGCGGCAACGACCCCGGCAAGCAGAACCTGAAGCTCAAGCTCGACGAGAAGGACATGACGCTCGATGTCGTGCTCCGGCTGAAAAAGCTGCTCGAGCTGCGCGGCTTCAAGGTGAAGCTTACCCGCGACAAGGACGAACGCCTCGCCAACGAGCAGCGCGCCGACCTCGACCGCCGCGCCGCCGTGTCGAAGGAGGCGAAGGCCGATCTGTTTCTCAGCATTCATTTTAACGCGGTAGAACCCCGCGACGCCGCCCGCGTGACCGGCACCGAGACCTACGTGCTCACGCCGCAGTTCCAGTGGTCCAGCACCGACAACGGCGGCGATTCCCTCACCAACACGGCGTTCCCCGGCAACCGGCAGGATGTCGCCAATGTCGTCGCGGGCTACCAGCTGCACTGGGCGATGCTCGCCGGGCTCAAGACCTCCGACCGCGGCTTCAAGCGCGGCCGCCTGCGCGTGCTGATCATGCCCGAGTGTCCCGCCGCCTTGCTTGAGGCCGCCTATCTCTCCAACGACAAGGAGGCGGCCCGCGTCGGCACGCCGGAGTTTCGCCAGGAGATCGCCGAGTCCATCGCCGAGGGCGTGCAGTCGTATGCGGCGCTGATCGCCGCCTTGCGTCCGCCGCCGCCGCCGGACAAATAGCTGGCATGCACCTCGGCGCCTCGCTGCTCCTCATCGCCCTCGGCGGCGCGGCCGGTTCTGTGGCGCGGGCGCTGATCGCGTTGGCGCTGCCGGCGCGTTTTCCCTGGGCCACGCTGCTGGTCAACGTCGCGGGCTCGTTCCTGATCGGCTGGCTGATGGTGCGCTTCGGCCCGGCCGAGCAGCCCGCGGCCTCCTCCGTGCGCAGTCTCTGGGCCGTGGGTTTCTGCGGCGGATTCACCACCTTCTCCACCTTCAGCTGGCAGACCCTCGACCAGATGACGAAGGGCCACTGGGGCGCCGCCGCGGCCAACGTGCTGCTGTCGGTCGCGCTCTGCCTGCTGGCCGTCTGGCTGGGTTTCCGCCTGGGGCGCGTATGAGGAGAGGGTGAAAGTGAATGTGAACGGGAAAACGGCTCGGTGTTTCCGCCGCGTGTTCGGCGTCCTTTTCGCCCTCACGTTCACCCTCGCGCTCCCGGCCGAAGGTCTGGAGGAACGCCTCGTCATCCTCGCCAATTCCCGCCAGCCGGAGTCCGTGGCGCTGGCCCGTTTCTATGCCGAGCAGCGGGACGTGCCTGCCGCCAATATCGTCGCGCTGCCGTTGCCGGTGGAGGAAAGCATCACCTG
>JAUPWC010000361.1 GCA_030916665.1 Verrucomicrobiota bacterium | reverse complement strand
GCGTGCCTTGACCTGAACGACCTTTTTCTCCGGCAGAATGTAGGCCGTGAGGCAGCCGCCGAGAACACAGGCCGTGTCGATGCCGAGGGTCCACTTGGTGCGGGAAATCTCCTCGCGCGGAGTGTGCCCATAAACGACAAAGGGCGGCCCTTCCCACAAGGTCGACCAGTGCGGGGCTTCCGGCAGCTCGGAACGCTTGTGCGGCTCGCCGTCCTTGCCGACCACCTGGATGCGCGTGACGATGCGCGCGGGCTGCTTTTGCCACGGGCGGTCGGGCAGGAAGCCGCCATGCACGAGGACAATGCCCAGCTCCTGATCCTCGTAGGTCAGCTTCATGGACTCGAGGTAGTCCCAGTCCTTGCCCCGCAGCTGCTCCATCGTGTCGTAGTCGTATTTCTTGAGGTGGGTGGGATCGTCGGTGCGCCGGAAGTTGAGGTGGCGCAGCTCGTGGTTGCCGAGCAGGGAGGCGGTGGCGTATTTCCGGGCCAGCTCCACGACTTTGCCGCTGTCGGGGCCGCGGGAGATGAGGTCGCCCAACAGGATCAGGCGGTCGTCCTTTCTGAGATCGAGTTTGTCGAGGAGGTCCTCGAATTCCTTGTGGCAGCCGTGGATGTCACCCACCGCAATCAGGCGTCCGTTCATCGCAGAAATTAACTAGCTTTCACCCCGGCCGGGGGTAAACAAGAAATTGCCCATGGAGCTGAATCTTCACCCGATCGCCACAAAGTGCTACGTCAGCGGCCGCGAGTTTGCCGAACATGACCGCGTCGTGAGCTACCTCGTGCGCGAGGCCTCGGGCGAGGTTGCCCGCCGCGACCTGCTGGAGAGCGAGGACGGACGGTTCATGCCCCCGGCGTTCATCTTCTGCCGGTGGGTGGTGGTCTTCAAGCCGCGGCGGGGTGACGACA
Organism: Verrucomicrobiota bacterium; assembly: GCA_030916665.1. GTDB lineage: Bacteria > Verrucomicrobiota > Verrucomicrobiia > Opitutales > Opitutaceae > Lacunisphaera. The sequence continues at coordinate 8,762 of JAUPWC010000361.1, read as the reverse complement.
ACTCCGAGCGCAACCTGAAGCTCACGGCCGAGAATCTTTTCCTCACCCTGGCCATACCCTCCGGTGCGACCAGCGAGACGATCGACGACAGCTCGCAGGGCATTAACACGCCGCTGCTTCAGTTCCTTGCGCTCATGATGGAGCGCAAGCGGCTCATCAAGCCCGTCGGCTTCACCGACGACGGCGTGCGCCAGATCTACGAGCACCGGGCCTCGCACCAGCGCTACGAGGTGCCCGTCGGCGATTTGAACCAGGAGTTCTTCATCAAGATCCAGGAACACCTCGGTGTGCTCGTCGGCACGCCGAAGCCGAAGGCGGCGGTCGTCCCCGCGCCTGTCGCTGCGACCGAGCCGGTGGCGGCCGAAGTGCGGAGCGAGGGCTGAATCCATTCCGGGCCTCGTTTCCACACAGACGAGACCCGAACAGCGTCTGAGTCGCCCAGTCTGATGCCTGTCATTCGGAAAGCCGATCTCGCCGATGCGCCGCAGCTGGCGTTGATTGCGGAGCGCACGTTCCGGGACACGTTCGCCGGCCAGAATACGGCCGAGAACATGGACCAGCATTGCCGGCTGAGTTACGGCGCCGCTTTGCAGGCGGAAGAAATCTCCGCGCCACACAGGGTCACCTTGCTCGCCAAGGAAGCCGGGGTGATCGTGGGGTTTGCCCAGCTTCGGTGGAAGGGCGCGCCGCGCTGTGTCGAAGCGCGCTCACCGGCCGAAATTCAGCGGCTCTATGTCGTGAAGGACTGGCACGGCCGTGGTGTGGCCCAGGAGCTCATGAGTGCCTGCATCGAGGAAATCCGGAATCGGGGCGGCGATGCGGTCTGGCTCGGTGTTTGGGAGCGGAATCCCCGGGCCATTTCCTTCTACCGGAAGTTTGGGTTTGTCGAGGTGGGGGAACATGTGTTCCCGCTGGGCACCGATCCGCAGCGAGACATCGTCATGGTCCGGCCGGTCGGTGCTGCCGGTTGACGGGAATGGCGTCCCGGCAGATACGCGTGCTGTGTCGGCTCAGATCACCCGGTTCGACGGCGGCGGCAGGGCCGCGATGCGGTCCATGATGCGCTGGGCGGCAAGTTCGTATCGGGCCTTGCCGGCCTTGGGGTCGTCGTATTCCGAGGCGGGGATGGGCGGGCCGAAGACCATGCTGACCGGGGTGCCGAGGCGCGGGATGACCGTGCCTTTGCCGAAGGCCTCAAATGAACCAAAGAGACGGCAGGGCACGACGGGCACGCCGGTCTTGCAGGCCATGAGGCCGACACCGGGCTTGGGTTTGTGCAGCAGGCCGTCCGGCGAACGGGTGCCCTCGGGAAAGAGGACGACGGCGCGGTTTTCCTTCAGGGCCTGCAGGACGCGCTTGATGGCTCCGACATCGCCGCTGTCGCGTTCAACCGGGATGGTTTCAATCTGGTTGAGCCACCAGCCGAGGAGGCGGTTGTTCCAGAGGCTTTTGCGGGCGAAGAACCGCATCTGCCGCGGCATATAGCTGCCGACGATCGGGGGATCGAGGTGGCTGGCGTGGTTGGCGGCGATGAGGAAGGGACCGGTGGTGGGAAAATTCTCGGTGCCGGCCACCTCCCCGCGAAACCACATGCGGTGGACATTGGCCGCCACGTAGTGGAAGAAGCCGTAGAACGGCGTCATCGTGAGCTGGTCGGGGGTCTGCGGCATGGGGTTCTGAAGTATCTCGGTTTTATCCCCGACACGACGGGCGTAAAGCCCGACCTACAAGGAGGTGAGGCATCAGTTCAGTTTCGGCGCGATCTGGGCGGCGAGTTTGTCCACGACCTGTTCAAGGGTCAGGAAAGTCGAATCGATGTCGATGGCTCCGGGCGGGCAGGCGAGGGGGGCGGTCTTGCGCGAGGAGTCGAGGCGGTCGCGCTCGGCGACGGAGTCCTGCCGGCCCTCGGCGGCGCGGCGCTTGGCGCGCTCGGCGGGATCGGCGTGGAGGAAGAAGCGAAAGTCCGCGTCGGGGAAAATCACGGACCCGATGTCCCGCCCCTCCATCACGAGGCCGCGGAAGCCGTGCTGTTTTGCCACCCCGACCTGACCGCGCTGGTAATCGAGCAGGACCGCGCGCACCTCGGGCACGGCGGCGTAGTGGGAAACGTTCTCGTTGACCTGCTGGCCGCGGATCTCGTCGCCGGCGGGTTGTCCGCCGATGAGCAGGCGGGCGGAGCGGCCTTCCAGCCTGGTGGAGAATTTCAGGGCGGGCAGCGCGCCGAGCAGCGCGGCGCGGTCGCTCACGGGCACCCGGCGTTGCAGCAGTTCGGACGTGAGGTGCCGGTAGAAAGAACCGGTGTCCACGTGCAGCAGGTTGAAGCGCTCGGCGAGGAGGCGCGAGGTGGAGGACTTGCCGGACGCGGCGCCGCCGTCGATGGCGACGATGATGAAGGGGGAGGAACCCATGCGAGGCTCAATGAGAGCCCGCGCGGAGGCTTGCCAGCAAGTCAAAGAATGCCGGGAAGGTCTTGGTGCAGCAGGCCGGGTCCTTGATCGTGAGCCAAGGCCGGCCGTCGCCGCGCAGGTCGTGGCAGCCGAGGATGCCGAAGCTCATGGCAAAACGGTGGTCGTGGTAGGTCTCGATTTCCACGTCCGGAACGAGCGGGCGGGGGTGGATTTCCAACGAGTCCTCGGTTTCGACGACATGCTGGCCGAGCTTCGTGAGTTCGCGGGCCATGCCGGCGACGCGGTCGGTCTCCTGCTTGCGGGTGTGGGCGATGCCGGCGATCTTGGTCGGACCGTCGAGGAGCGGGGCGATGGCCGCCAGCGACAGGAAGGTGTCGGAGAAGTCGTTGAAGTTGGCGATCACGCCGTGTCGGGCCGGAGCATGGGAGACATGGCGGGCGGTGCAGCGGATCAGGCCGCGGGCGGCCAGCAGGCGATAAAACTCGATGTCTCCCTGCAGGGCGTCGGGCGCGGGGTTGAGGCCGTTCACCTCGACCGCGCCCTCGGTGACGATGGCCAGCGCCGCGAAATAACTGGCCGCGGTCGCGTCGCCCTCGATGGCGTAGTCGGCCGGTGCGGCGGCGAACTGCGCGACCATGCGCTCGGTCATCGTGACGAAGGGCTTGGAGACGGTCTCACCCTTGAGGCTGACCGTGAGCGGCGACTTAGCGTGCGGTGCGACCATCAGCAGGGCCGAAAGCAGCTGGCTGCTTTCCGAGGCGTCGAGGAGGACGGTGCCGCCAGGCAGACCGGCGGTGCTCAGCGTGAAGGGAAAACTGCGCGCGCTGGCGCGCGCGCCCTGCGTCTCGAGAGCCTCCAGCAGCGCGCCGATCGGGCGGCGGCGCATGGCCTCGTCGCCGTCGAAATGATAGACGCCGTCCGGGCGCAGGCACACGAAGGCGGTGAGGAAGCGCGCGGCCGTGCCGGCGTTGCCGACTTCGATTTTCGCCTCACGCACGGGGATCTCGCCGCCGCGGCCCTCGATGCGGATGGTCAGCGCGACCTCGTCGGTCTCGACGGCAAATCCCAGCTGGCGCAGGGCGGCGACCATGATGCGCGTGTCACGGCTGAAGAGGGCGCCGCGCAACGTGACGGTCTGCCGGCTCAGGGCCGCGAGGATGAGCGCGCGGTTGGTGATGCTCTTGGAACCGGGGAGGGTGGCGCTGCCGCGCACCGGACGCGTGAAGGGCGGGATGGGAAGGGTCGGCGGGTAAGTGGGCATTTTTTGTAGCGGCGGTCTGTGACCGCCGGACGGCGCTCACAGAGCGCCGCTACAGGCAGGTGTCACGGAATGGGACGGAATTGTTCACGGTAGGCGCGGCCACGTTCGAGAACGGCCTGCACCTCGAACCAGTCGCGGTTGGCGAGGGCGCGTTCCATGCCGTGCAACTCCTCCTGGTAGGCGCGGAGGGCGCGGAGCACCTCGTCGCGGTTCTGCTCGAGGATAGTTTTCCAGAGCTTGGGATCGCTGCCGGCGATGCGGCTGGTGTCGCGCAGGCCGCCGCCGGAGTAGTTGCGCCACTTCGGGTCGCGTTTCGCCAAGCTCGCGCAGAGGGTCGAGGCCAGCACCTGCGGCAGGTGGCTGATGTGCGCGACGATCTCGTCGTGGGCGTCGGGTGCGAAACTGGCGACGTCGGAGCCGAGCGCGGTCCAGAAAGCGGCGACGGTCTCGGCGGCCTTAGGGTCGGTTTCCGGGAGAGGGGTGACGAATGTCACGCGGCCTTGGAAGAGATCGGCGCGGCCGTGTTCCCAGCCGGTTTTCTCGGAACCGGCCATGGGGTGCGAGCCGACGAAGTGCCGGCCGGCGGGCAAGGTCTTGTGGCCGAGCCGGCAGATTTCGCCCTTCACGCTGCCGACATCGGTGACAATGGCTCCGGCCGGCAGGGCGGGGGCGATCTCGGCGGTCAGGGGGCCGATCTGGTCCACCGGGGCACAGATGACGGTCAGGTTGGCCTCACGAGCGGCATCGGCGGGTGTGTCGGCCACGGCATCGCACCACGGTTGAGATTTGAGCTGCACGCGCACCTCCGGGCGGCGGGCCCAAAGTGTGATGCGGCGGGCGGCGCCAAAATGCCGGGCGGCGCGGGCCACGGAGGCGCCGAGCAGGCCGGGAGCGAGAATGGCAAGATGGTCGAGCACTGGTCTGACGAAAGCGGGCGGTCCGGGTTTGTCGAGCCCCGGGCGGGTCAGCCCGCGCCCAGCTTCTTGATGCGGGCGAACTCGGTAGCCTTGAGCGGCATCACGGACAACCGGCCCTGTCGCACCAGGGCGATGTCCCGCAGGGTGGACTCGGCCTTGATCTGGGCGAGCGTGACCGGCTGCTTGAGCGCGGCGACCGGCGCGAGTTCCACCGCCACCCAGCCCTCTTCGTCGGCGGTGGTGTCGGGGAAGGCGGGCTTGGTGACCCGCGCGATGCCGACGACGCATTTGCCCTCGTTGCTGTGGTAGAAAAGGACCTCGTCGCCGGGGCGCATGGCCTTGAGATGGAGGCGGGCGGCGTAGTTGCGGACGCCGGTCCAATCGGTGCGTTTGTCGCGCACGAAATCGGCCCAAGAATATGTCTCGGGTTCGGACTTCACGAGCCAGTATTGCGTTGTCATCAGGGAGAGGTGTTGGTCGGATGCGGCCAATGAGCGAGCAGCCGGACCCCGGGCTAGAGAAAAAAGCCCACCGGGCACAAATGATTCTTTACGGGGTCATGCTCTTCATGCTCGTGCTGCCCTTTGTCTTGCTGTGGCTCAAGAACCGCGGAGTATTCGGCCAGCCCTGACCTCGTCGCATGAACAAGACCCTGCTCGTCATCCGGTTCATCTTCGTCTTCCTCTGCATCGCGGCGAGCTGGCTGGTGTGTTACACGATCAAGGAGTGGGATGATCACCGGGCGCTGGCCATGGCCATCGGGCTGCTCATCGGCGTGCTGGTGGTCTTGGTGGACGTGATGCTGAAGGGCTTTTCACTGCGCGGGCTGACCGCGCTGACCTTCGGTCTGGGCATGGGTCTGGTGATCTCCTGGTTGCTCAGCAATTCGCCGCTGCTCGAGGAAGGCGATCCGCAGATCCTTTATCTGGTGCGCCTCGCGCTGTTCGTGGTCTGCACTTACCTGGGCACGGTCATCGCCCTGCGCGGCAAGGACGACTTCAACCTCGTCATTCCCTACGTGCGGTTCGTGCCGCACGAGGTGGACGTGCCGCTGGTGGTCGTGGACACCAGCGCGCTGATCGACGGTCGCATCGCCAAGCTCTGCCAGAGCCAGTTCTTCAGCTCGGCGCTGATCATCCCGACTTTTGTGCTCAACGAGCTGCAACAGGTGGCCGACTCGCCCGATCCGGTGAAGCAGGCCCGCGGCCGGCGCGGTTTGCAGGTGCTCAACGAGCTGCGCGCCATCAAGCACCTCGACATCCGCATCCATCCCAGCGAGGTCTCGCGCCGGCAGGACATCGAAGCGAAGCTCGTTTTCCTGGCGCAGTCCATGCGCGCCAAGCTGCTCACCACCGACACCAATCTCGCCTCCATGGCCAAGTTTCAGGGTGTGGCGTGGCTGAACGTGCATGCGCTGGAGGAAGCGCTGCGGCCCGAGCTGGCCATCGGGGAAAGCATTGCCGTGGATCTGCTCAAGCCCGGCAAGGACGAAGGCCAGGCGGTGGGCTATCTGCCCGACGGCACTCTCGTCGTGGTGAACAGCGGCCGGGCGTTCGTGGGCAAGCGCGTCAGCGCGGAGATCATCGGCGTCCTCCCCAGCGGCAACGGCAAGATGATCTTCGCCAACCTGCTGGGCGAAGTCGGCGCGGTCTGACCCGGGCCTGCACCAACCCGCGGGCGAGGTCGCCCGCGCTCCAGCATCGACTGCAGCCACGGCGACCTCGCCGTGGAATTTCGCATGGGCTTGGAGCCGCGTTCCGAAGATTTTTCTTGCCGTCCTAACTGTCCTAGTTCAAGTAGGACGGTATGCTCCCCTTCAGCATCGAGATCAAACCAGGCCTGCCGATCACGGAGCAGGTGATCTTCGCCGTGAAGAAGGCCGTGGTGGCCGGCCGGCTGAAGCCGGGCACGGCGTTCCCCTCGGTGCGGGCGCTGAGCCAGGAGCTGCGGATCAATCCCAACACCGCGCACAAGATCACGGCCACGCTCGTCGCCGAGGGCGTGTTGGTCACCACGCCCGCTGTCGGCAGCATCGTCGCCGAACCCGCCGGTGACGACCAGCGCGCCAAGACGGCGCTGCTGGAGGACGAACTGGAGCGGCTGGTCGTCGAGGCCAAGAACCTCGGCCTCGGCCTCACCGAGGTGCAGACCGAGCTCGCGGCCCACTGGAAGCGCCTCGGCAAAAAGTGATTTCTCCCATGAACATCATCGAGACCGACCGACTCACCCGGCGCTTCCGCGCGACCGAGGCCGTGCACGAGCTGACGCTGGCAGTTCCGGAGGGCAGCATATTCGCTCTGCTCGGTTCCAACGGGGCGGGTAAAACCACGACCCTCAAGATGCTGGTCAATCTGCTCCTGCCCACGGCTGGCTCGGCCCGGGTCCTCGGAGTGGATTCCCGTCGGCTGAGCGAACTAGAACTCGCGCAGATCGGTTACGTCTCAGAAGGCCAGAAACCGCCCGAGTGGATGACCGTAGCGCAGTTTCTCGACTACTGCCGGCCGTTTTACCCGACCTGGGATCGTGAGCTGGAGCGGAAGTTGCTCACGCGTTTCGAACTGCCGGCGAACCGCAAGCTACAGCAGCTTTCCCGCGGTATGCTCATGAAGGCGGCTTTGCTGGTTTCGCTGGCCTATCGCCCGAAGCTGCTGGTGCTGGACGAGCCGTTCAGCGGTCTTGATCCGGTGGTGCGGGAGGATCTGACCGCTGGGTTGCTGGAGACCGCGCGGCAGGGTGAGACCACCGTGCTGGTGTCCTCGCACGACATCGAGGAAGTGGAACGACTGGCCGACCATGTCGCCCTGCTGGAGGCCGGCCGCCTGCGATTGGTCGAAACCACCGAAGCGTTGCTGGCGCGCTTTCGCCGGGTGGAAGTGGAGCTGCACGGGGTGCCATCGCAGGGAGGTATGCCGAACAGCTGGCTCGGATGGCGTCACGAAGGCAGCCGGGCGGTATTTGTGGAATCGTCCTTTCAGGCGGGGCGCACGGAGCGGGACTGCCGCGAACGTTTTCCCGAAGCCACGGTGCTAGCGCATCCCATGACTTTGCGGGAGATCTTCATTTCACTGGCCCGATCGGGTCGCAGCCAAGCCAAAGAGCATTCCTCATGAACCTCATCCTGCACATCATCAAGAAGGACATCCTGCGCCTGCGCTGGGCTCTGCTGATCTGGACGGCGAGCTATCTCGCCTTGCTCCTGCAGCCCCAGAGAAGGTTGGGCGCGAACACCGTCTGGGACTATCTGCTCTTCACGGCCGGGTTGATGGTGGTGGTCGTGGGGATCGGTGTGGTCGCGGATATCATCCAAGCCGACCACCCGACCCGCGACGATGCGCATTGGCGGACTCTGCCGATGTCCAGCCGGAGAGTGGTAACCGCCAAACTGCTGTTACTCGGCAGTCTGTTTGTTGGATTGCCCCTGGTGACCGTATGGCTGGGCAACTGTTTGTCGGAACGGCCAGCGATGCGTGAGCTCAGCGAATATGGGATGCTGGCTCTTGTGCTGGCAAATTTCGTGCTGTCTTTGGCGGCAGCCGCGGCCTGCACCCGCACCGTTGTTCACTGCCTTATGCTCTGGCTCGGCCTCTCCCTTGGCACCATGGCCCTGGCGGGTGTGCTGAGTCGGTTTGCACAGGTGCTGAGTCCCCACGCCTTGTTCCGGATGCCCCTCGATAAAGTGCAGGTCATCACCACTCTTAGTATATTGGTTGGCTTGGCGGTGATTCTGAACCAATACCTGCGCCGAAAGTTGGGAACCTCGGTCGTGCTCTATCTTTTCGGTGCAGTTGGCGTTGCCTGCGCGGGTGTGTTCTGGGGCTATTTTTATCTCTATCAGGGCTGACTCATCCCGAGCCAGTCACGCAGGTCGGAGTCGTTGCTTATCTCGCGGTAGAACTGGTAGTCAGTAGCGAGCAGCGACGAGTAGGAGGGCTCGGCGAAGCGGCGGCAGTGTAGCAGAACTTTCGCTTTTTGGCCGGGGGATCGCACGAGGCGGCCGAGGGCCTGGTTCACCTTTTGCAGTCCTGGTATCTGATAGACGCGGCGGAAGGCGGCGTCGCGGCCGAGGCCGGACAAGGCGGCGAGCCTGGCCTTTTGCACGGCGTTAACCTCGGGCAGCGCAGGACCGACGACCATGGCGTGCGTGATGCGTCCGCCGAGGAGGTCGATGCCCTCGGC
>JAUPWC010000360.1 GCA_030916665.1 Verrucomicrobiota bacterium | reverse complement strand
TCTGCGGGGCCGTCCTGCGCACTGTGAGCGGGTGGAACGTCTCGGCATCCCCACCATCCGTGAATCCGGGTCGCATGCCTGCTTCCCTTGTGAGTGCAAGCACTCGCCTTTCGCTCTGTGGCGCGATTGTGCCTCATTTTTGAGCAGCGTCAAATGAGCAAGCCGCGCCCGACAAAGGAAGCCTGGCAGGCCGCGCGCCAGAGGTGGGAAGCCGACCCGTCCGAAACTTTCGAGAGCGTGTCGAAGACGATGGGCGTCTCGCGCGTGGCGGTGTCCAAGAAGGCAAACACCGAGGGGTGGGAGCGAGTTCAGTCTCTGCGCAAGATCGTGGAGAAGGCGCACCTGCAGGCCGACAAAGTTACGCCGCAACTTTCGCAAGTTCCGGGGGCGCCGGCAAAAACCACCGTCGCAGCGGCCATCGACATCCGCGCCGACCTGCTGGAAAGGCATCGCGCCGACTGGAGCCAGCACCGCAACCTGTTCACCCTGGACAGCATCGGCAAGGACTTCGAGAACGGCAAGAAGGCCAAGATCAGCGCCGAAATGCTGACGCTGCGCCAGAAGGGCGAGCGCGCCGCCTACGGCCTGGACGTGGCCGAGCCGGCGCAAAGCGACTTCGATGAGCTCGATGACGCTGAGATCGACAAGCGGATCAATGAACGCCTCAACGCGCAGCGAGCGGCTTGAACTGCTGGCTCTGCTGCAAGAGCGGGAGCGCCGACAGAAGCGCCGCAAGCTGTGGACCTACTTCCCCGACGAGGGCCCGCTGCGCCGCGAGCTCTACCGCCAGCATCTCGAGTTCTTCCGCCTGGGTGCGACGGCACCGACGCGCTGCTTCATGGCCGCCAACCGGGTCGGCAAGACCGAGGGCGGCGGCGGCTACGAAACCACGCTGCACCTGACCGGGCGCTACCCGGATTGGTGGGAGGGCTACCGATTCACCGGCCCGATCGACGCATGGGCGGCCGGCGACACCAACGAGACGGTGCGGGACATCATTCAGGACAAGATGGTGGGCCCGGAGAACGCCTACGGCACCGGCCTGATCCCCGCGGATGACCTGATCCGCACCGTGCGGCGGCAGAACGGCAACGGGGCGCTGGACTTCGTGGAGGTAAAGCACGTCAGCGGCGGCATCAGCCGGCTGGGCTTCAAGAGTTACGAGCAGGGCCGCAAGGCTTTCCAGGGGACCGAGAAGCATCTGGTGTGGCTGGACGAGGAATCCAGCGAAGGCATCCGCGCCGAGTGCGTGATGCGCCTGATGACCACCAACGGGCTGCTGATCGAGACGTTCACGCCGCTGCGGGGCCTGACCCCCATCGTGCTGAAGTACCTGGGCGACGGCGCCGAGGTGCCCGACAACCGCCTGAGCGTCAACGGCGACCGCGCGATGGTCATGGCCGGCTGGGATGACGTTCCGCACCTGAGCACCGAGCAGAAGGCCCGGATGCTGGCTGACACCGAGGTACACCTGATCGAAGCCCGGTCGAAGGGCATCCCGAGCATCGGCAGCGGCGCGATCTACCCGGTGGCCGAGGAACAGATCGTCGTGGACGACTTCGAGATCCCGGCGCACTGGCCGCGCGCCTACGGCCTGGACGTGGGCTGGAACTGCACGGCGGCCGTGTTCGGCGCCATCGACCGCGAGGCGGATTGCCTGTACCTCTACAGCGCGCACTACCAGGGCAAGCAGGAGCCGAGCACGCACGTCGCAGGCATCCGGGCCCGGGGCCAGTGGATACCCGGCGTCATCGACCCGGCCAGCCGTGGCCGCAGCCAGAAGGACGGCGAGCAACTGCTGCAGATCTACCGCGACCTGGGCCTGACGCTGATCGAGGCCGACAACAGCCGGGAATCGGGGCTCTACGAGGTGCACCAGCGCCTGGCCACCGGCCGACTCAAGGTGTTTCGCAGCCTCAAGCCGTGGCTGACCGAGTACCGCATCTACCACCGCGACGAAAAGGGCAACGTCGTCAAAGAGAAGGATCACGCAATGGATGCAACACGGTATCTCGTCGTCAGTGGCATCGACGTTGCGAAAGTCAACATCGGCAGCGGCGTCGCCGACTTCCGCCGCTCAATGGGCTACGACGACTGACGCCATGAAGATGACCACTCGCCCCCTCAAGCCCCTGGAGCGCTACGCCGAAAGCGCGCGCGACCACGCCCCGAAGGGCTACAGCCTGGGCGCGCTCGAGGCGCTGATCTCCGACTGCCAAGGGCAACCCGACTGGCGCACGCGCGCCGATGTCTCGCACGCCTACTACGACATGGGCAAGCAGCTGACGCCCGAGCGCGAGCGCTTCATCCGCGTGGAAATGGGCATCGAGCCGCGGCAGACCAACCTGATCCACGGCGTCATCAACGGCGTGCTGGGCCAGGAGGCCAAGGCCCGCAGCGACATCCGCATCGAGGCCGACGACGAGGACTTTCAGGACGTGGCCGATGTTATGAGCAAGGCCATGAAGGAGGCGCAGCGCGAGGCCAACGTCGACATGGCCGTGAGCAACGGCTACGCCGGCCAGGTCAAGGGCGGCCTGGGCTGGGTCGAGGTCAGCCGGTCGATGGACCCGCTGGACTACACCTACCGCGTCGCCGACATCCACCGCAACCAAATCTGGTGGGACATGCGCGCCGAGCGCCTGGACCTGAGCGATGCGCGCTGGATCGTGCGCAAGCGCTGGCAGGATCTGGACGAGGCCATCGCCTTGATGCCGCAGCACAAGCGCATCCTCGAGAACGCGATCAACGGCTGGGATCTGGTGAACCTGCCCGAAGACGAAGACTCGGTGATGTACCGCAGCTACAACGCCGCGTACAACCGCGAGCGCCGCACCACCATCCGCCGCGACGAGTGGTGCGACACCGGCCGTCGCCGCATCAAGTTCTACGAGGTGTGGTATCGCGTGCCCGCCGAAACCGTGGTGCTGCACGTCGGCCCGACCAAGCGCATCGCCTACGACGAGACGAACCCGCTGCACGTCCAGGCCGTGAGCCGCGGCCGGGTGAAGATCAGCAAGGTCGGCACGCGGCAGATCCGCATGGCCCTGTTCGCCGGCCCGCATCGGCTGCTGGACGCGGGCACCGCGCGCCGGCACTTCCCCTACGTGCCGTTCTTCGCCTTCCGCGACGACCAGGACCGCAGCCCCTACGGCTTGATCGAGGGGATGATCTCGCCGCAGGACGAGTACAACGAGCGCCGCCAGATGGTGAACTGGATGGTGCAGGCCCGGCAGCTGGTGCTCGACGCCGACGCGCTGGACGAGAAGACCAACAACCTGCACGACATCCGCCGCACCTTCCGTCGCCCCGACTTCGTGGCCGTGCTGAACCCGAACCGCCAGAACAAGGGCGCCGGCTTCAAGATGGGCAACGACCTGTCCCTGCAGCGCGAGCAGGTCGAGGTGATGCAGGACGCCAAGAACCTGATCCAAGAGATCCCGCGCATCTACAGCACGCAGCTGGGCAACGCCCCGACCGGCGTCACGTCCGGCGTGGCCATCAACAGCCTGACCGAGCAGGGCGTGGTGGCGATGGGCGAGCTCAACGACAACTACCGCTTCAGCCGCAAGATGGTGTTCGAGCAGCTGCTGGACCTCATCATCGAAGACCACCTCGAGGAAGACCTGAAGGTGTCGATGGGCATGGGCGACAGCCGCCGCGTGGTGGTGCTGAACTCGTGGGACCCGCAGACCGGCGCCCCGCTGAACCGCGTGAAGGACGCCCCGGTCAAGGTGGGCCTGTCCGACGTGCCGAGCAGCCCGGCATTCCGCATGCAAGAGCAGCAGCAGATCGCGCAGATGCTGGCCGCGCTGGGCACCAACCCGGCCGCCATGAACATCCTGGCCCCGGTCTACATCGAAGGCAGCGGCATCGAAAACCGCAAGGCCATCGCCGACAACCTGCGGCGCGCGACCGGCGTGCCCGTGGAGGGCGACCGCCAGGCGCAGCAGGCCGCGCAGAAGGCGCAGCAGGCCGCCATGCAGCAGCAGCAGCAGGTACAGCAGGCCGCCATCGAGGCAGACATGGCCGAGAAGGCATCGAAGATCCGCCTCAACGACGCCAGCGCCACGCTCAAGTACGCCCAGGCGCACGACACCGGGCAGAGCATGGCGATGGGCCTGCAGCAGTTGGAGCGCGACATGACCGCGCCGCCTGAAGACCCCGAGCAGGAACAGATCAACGCCGCGCTGGCCGAAGCCGCGCAGTAAGCAAACCGTCCCTGGCAGGCCCCCCGAGGCCAGGGAGTAACGAGGGGGAAAGTCCCGCCGCCGAGGTTCACGTCGCGCCCGGTGGATGAGGTATCAGCGATGGCGAACCCGAAGCCCGCCCAGGCAACTGAGGCGGGCTTTGTCGTTCTCGGAACCCGTCCGTCAAACGGGAGGAGCGAAGTGCATGAATCTGGATGACCTGGACCCTGATAGCCCGGAGTTCGACGCCGCCGTGGAGGCTGCGCAAGCAGTCGAAGACGCCGATCGCGAAGCCGCCGCAAGGACCGCAGCAGAAGCTGGCGACGACCAAGACCCGCCCGACCAGGGCGAGGACGAGGAAGCGGCGCCGGCAGCAGATGCGGCCCCACCGACAACCCACGAACCCGAAAAGCAGAGCAAGCCCAGCGGCGTGCTCTCCAAGGATGGGAAGACCGTGCTGTCGTTCGCGGTGGTGCAGTCCGCGCGAGCCGAGAAGGCCGCCGAAAGGCAAGCCCGACTGGCCGCCGAAGCCGAACGCGACGCGCTGCGCCAGCAACTCGAAGACTTCAAGGCCGGCAAGAAGCCTGCCGCCGAGGCCGACGACACGCTGGACGACGAGATCGCAGAGGCCGCGGCTGACTTCCCGCTGCTGGGCCGCATACACGAGGCCAACAAGGAACTCCGCAAGGAGATCGACGCGCTGAAGGGCAAGGGCAACACGCCCGCGCCCAAGGACGACCCCACGCCCGAGAAGAACCCTGCGGAAGCCTTGCAGGACGACATCGACGCCGTGCCTGCGCTGGCCGAGTGGCAGGCCGCCGACCCCGAGAAGTGGGCTCGCGCGGTGGAACTCGACAAGGCCCTCATCAACTCGCCCAAGTGGCGGGGCAAGAGCCAGGTCGAGCGGTTCGCACACGTCACCACGCTGGTGGCTGACGAGTTCGACATCCAGACAGAAACGCCTGCTCCTGCACTCAAGAGCACCACCCCGAACCGGGCCGACCCGAAGGCCGCGATTGCGAACGCGAGGCGCACAGCCCCGAACACGCTTTCCGACTTCAAGAGCGGCGCCCCCGAAGCCAACGAAGCACGTCTCGACCGCATGCCGCCCACCAAGGCGCTGGCACGCATGGAAGAAATGAGCGACGAGGAAATCGAGGCGCACCTGGCCAAGTTCGGGTGAAACCAAACCCCTGAACCTCAAGGACTTTCACCATGGCAACCACCAACGTGGCGAGCGGCTCGAACCTCGCCATCACGCAACAATCCGTCGCCCTGACCGCGCAGATCACGCGCGCGCCGGGCAATCTCAACTCCCTCACGGGCCCTGCGCCGAAGCAGAGCGACGCCGAGGCGATGCTGAAGATGCAGACCTCGGCCGAAATGCCGTTCGTCCGCGTCACCGACCTGTCGACCGACCCCAAGGGCGACAAGGTGACGGTCGACGCCTTCAACGTCGTGACCGGCAAGCCCATCATGGGCGACCGCAACGCCGAAGGCATGGGCCAGAAGCTGTCGAGCTCGTCCTTCGAGTGCAAGATCGACCTGGCGACCTTCAACGTCGATGCCGGCGGCAAGATGAGCCGGCAGCGCACGCGCCACGACCTGCGCCGCATCGCGCGGGCCGAACTGCAGCGCTACTACCCCAACCACATCTGGCTGCGCTCCATCGTGCATGCCGCGGGTGCGCGGGGCACGCAGGTCGGCGTGTCGTGGAACAGCATCCCGCTGGCCAGCGATGCGGACTTCGCCGAAATCATGGTCAACACCGTGAAGGCGCCGACCTACAACCGGCATCTGGTGGTGGACGGCACCACGCTGGTTCAGGGCGGCCTGCAGCTGCAGTCGATCGGCACCAACGACAACTGGAAGCTGTCGAACCTGGACGAACTCAGCTACTACCTCGAGGCGATGGAGACGAAGCTCCCCGAGCCGAAGATGGTGGGTGACGAGATGGCCTACGACTCGCCGCTGAAGGGCATCCTGATGATGCCGCCCGGGGCCTACAACAGCCTCATCACGGACCTGACCTCCGGCAACAACCTCCGCAGCTTCCAGGCCGCGGTGGAGCAGCGCCAGAAGTGGGCGCCGAACAGCGCGGTGTTCCGTGGCGAGTGCGGGATCTGGCGCGGCATCCTGGTGAAGAAGATGGCCCACACCATCCAGTTCGCCTCGGCCGGCTCGTTCCAGTACATCGCGGTGGCCAACAAGCTGACCGAGACGGAAACCACGGGCACGGTGGCCACGATCTCCAACTACCACGTCGAGCGCTCCATCCTCCTGGGTGGGCAGGCGCTGGCCCGGTGCGAAGGTGCCTCGAACAGCGGCGTGCAGGCCGCGATCATCGAGAACACCTACAACGCCGGCCGCAACTTCGAGTACCTGGGCGAGTTCATGGGCGGGGAATGCAAGTTCCGCTTCAAGTTCCCGAACGCCGCCGGCGACCTCGAGTACACGGACAACGGCGTGATGGTGATTGACGCCGCGGTGGCCGACCGCACCGTCTGATCCTCAACCCCTCACCAATCTAGGAGCCTTTCATGGCAAACGTTGACAGCACCACCCTCAACAAGAACGTCTACATGCAGGCGTTCGGGGATTCCATCGTCTCCGATGGCGTCCTTGCCCTGGCCGCGAACCCCACCGCGGCCGACGTTCTGCGCATCCAGCGCATCCAGGCCGGCACGGAAGTCAGCGCGCTGCTGATCGCCAACACCGACCTGGACACCGGCACGCCGGAGTTCGTCGTGAGCATCGGCTACGCGCCGGTCGACAGCACGGACGGCCCGACTGCCGTGGCGGACTACTTCGCCGCGGCCGGTCAGACCCTCCTGCAGGCGGCCAACGACGGCAAGCTGTACTGCAAGTTCGCGCCCATCACGTTCGACAAGGACGTGTACCTGACGATGACGGTCGGCACCGACGCGGCGACCTTCGCCGCCGGCACGATCTACTCGCGCGTCATCGGCAAGGCGCGCGGCATCAAGTGATGCCGCTGGTTGTCTCCTGATCGGGTTACTCCGATCCCTTCGGCCCCGGGCTCAACACCCGGGGCCTTTTTCTTGGAGTCCCCCATGACCGCAGACAGCATCCGCGTGCGCTACATCGGCCTGAAGGCCAAGTGCACCGACTCTTTCCCGTCCGGCACGATCCATACGTGGTTCGGCGCTGGCGACGTTCAGACCCTGCCGGCATCGGCGCTCGCCAAGGTGTTGAAGCATCCGACCGTGTGGGAACTCGTGCCCGACGAGCCCGTGGCTTCCCCGCTGGAGGCCGCCGCGCAGCCGCCCGCGGTTGACAAGCCGCCGCCGGACCCCGACGCCTGGCTGACCAAGACCCCGGCCGAGCTCCACGCCTACGCCGAGGAACGCGGCATCAAGCTCGACAAGCGGCTGAAGGACGCGGACAAGATCCGCGCCGCCATCGACGCGGCGACCG
>JAUPWC010000359.1 GCA_030916665.1 Verrucomicrobiota bacterium | reverse complement strand
TTCGGCCGTGTCACCGTCCCCGTCCTTGCGGGCGAGGGAACCATAGATGGCCTGCCCGTCGTCGCCCACGTAGGTCATGCGCCGGGGGTCCCACGCGGCCAGGATGCGCCAGTGCAGCGCCGAGAGGTCCTGCATCTCGTCCACGAGCAGAACCGGGTGCAGGTCGCGCAACACGCGCTCCCCAGGGCCGGCTGCGGGGGCCTCGACCACGGCGCGCAGCATCACGAGCAGGTCGTCGTAGGTGACGAGGTTGCGCGCGCGAAGTTGGCGCCGGGCCTCGGTGTGCGGCGGCCAGTCGGCGAGGTCGCGCCCCGTGAGCGTGAGCCCCTCCTTCAGCGCCTTCTGCGTGATCTTCTTCTTCCCGACCGTCTCCTGGGCGAAGGCGATCATGTCGTCGACGTCCTCGGGCAGCGCCAGGCCGAAGGTGTGATCCTGGACCAGCCCGAGCGCGCGGACCGCAGCGCCGCCGGCGAGCGTGCCGTTCATAGCGAGTCGCACCCACTTCGCCGCCAGCGCGTGCAGGGTGCCGATGACCACGCCGTCGGCCGAGAGGCGACCCAGGCCGCCGCAGGCGCCGCAGTCGAAGCCCGTGGCGCCGTCGTGCTCGGGGGCGAAGCGGCCGGAGCCACCGCAGGCCCGGCAGGCCAGATCCGGGGGCAGCGACGCGCCGATGCGGCGCCGCAAGTCCGCGGCCATGCTCCGGGTGAAGGTCAGCGCCACGATCTCGTTCGGCAGGTACTCCGACAGCAGGTGCACCACGCGCTGCGCGAGCACCTCCGTTTTTCCGGCGCCGGGGCCGGCGTCGATGCGCAGGCACGGGGCGGGGTGCACCGCGGCCGCGGTCTGGTCGGTGTCGAGGGTCTTCATGTGATCTCCGCACGAACAAAAGGTGCGCAAGCTTCCAGGACCTGTTCGACCTTCTGGAGATCCAGCAACTCGTCGGTCCGGACCTTCGTTTCCATGTCGATCCAGTAGGGAACGCGCGGTCCGACCTCGCGCAGAACATCGACCACGTTATCCGGCCCGATGCCGCCAGCGAACCCCAAGCGAGCACCAACCGGGGTTCGGGGCCAACTGAACGGTTCGACGCCTCGCCCGCCCGACGGGTCAAAGAGCACCGACGCGCTGCCGCCACGCACACGGATCTCGCCCGCGTCGAGGCACACCGACTGCACGTCTGCCTCGCTGCGGCACTGCAGGATGAACTCGACTTTCGGCAGAACCTCTGCCGCCGCCCGCACCGATTCGGACCGGACGTAGCCGTTGATCTGCATCCGGTTGAAGCATCGGGAGGCAGCCCACACGGCGCACGTCAGGTTCGACCCGTCGATGAGGTCGCGAGCGAGCGAGCCGCACACATGCAGGGCCAGAGTCATGCGGCCCGGCAGACTGGTCAGTGTGTTGGTCCATTCCAGGCTAGGGTATCGGGCCCGTGGCGGCTTCCGTGACGCGAGAATCCCCCATTCGACGAACGGATACCGCTGAGCGAGCGCCAGCAGGTCTTCGTGACGTGTGTTGTCGTCGGCTCCGGTGATGGTTACCCCGGTCAGCATCTCACTCTCCTTCCGGTGCCACCTCGGCGCCGTCCTGGCCACCATCACCCGCACCGGCGCCTTTTGTCAACCGTTTCGGCGCGGGCGGGAACGCGGCGATGAACTTCGCCACCATGTCCGAGAGCGCATCCGGCTTCGTGCCAGCGCGGGCGAGCCTCGCCGCGATCTCGTCGCGACGCTTGCCGATGGTCATGTTCGCGGACTTGGGGAGTTGCGCGCAGTCCTCGCCGAGCGCCTTGAGCGCATCCGCGCCCATGCCCTTGATCGCGGTGCGCGCCTCGTCGGCGGTGACCCCCGCGCCGTCGAGCGCGGCGAGCACGGGCGCGGCGGTCCGCGCGGCCTGGGCGTCACTCTGAACGGGCGCGACGTCGTGGAGGATCTCCCAGACCTTCACGCCGGCCGGGGTGAGGCGCGGGGGGTAGCCCGCATCCTCGACCAGCTTCGCGCGGGCGAGTTCCTCGAACGTGTCGTTGTCCATCTCGCCACCCTCGAACGGCCGGCGCTCCGATCCGGGCCAGGTGTGCATCTCGTTCACCGCGCGGGACGACAGGTGATTGATGACCGAGTCGAGCACACCGCGAGTCGGGTTCTCGCCCAACGTCTGACCCAGGCGCCAGATCCAGTCGGCGACGCCCTTCGGCGGCACCTTGGGCAGGAACTTGCGGATGGCGTGGGCCGTGGCCTCGACCACCGCGGGCGGGCAGTCGTCTTTGAGCCGGCGGGCCAGGATGTCGCGGGCCTGCGCGGGCTTCAATCCGTCGACCGGCAGCCCGACATCGGCGAGCGCGCTGAGGGCCGACTGGTCGTCCATCAGCGATGGGTCCGGCAGCAGTGCGGGCACCGGGGGCGGGGCCTTGGGGGCGATTCCAGCGAGGGGCATCTCGGCCTGCGGCGGGGGCTCGGCGGGGGCGTTTTCCGTTTCTTCGGCGACGGTGAGGTCGTCGGCCAGCGTCTTGGCGTACGCAAACT
>JAUPWC010000358.1 GCA_030916665.1 Verrucomicrobiota bacterium | reverse complement strand
CGCGCGCAAAGTCCGCCAAGGGCGCAACGGGGCTGAAACCCTTGGCGTCCTTTGCGACGTTGGCGCGAGGAATGGATCGGCCGGTCGCGTTGTCGGTTCTCGTTTTCCGAACCAGCGTCTTGGAGACAAGCCGCTCCACCTGGAGGACGTCGAGGGATTCCCCGCCTCGTCATTCTGAGCCGTGCGAAGAATCCAAGCGGAGCAACGAAGCGGAGGTGGTTTGCGCAGCGTCCCTTGGATCCTTCGCGCGGCTCAGGATGACAGACCTTTTTAGATGCACCCTCAGAGCCGGTAGTATTGCTCCCAGCCGGCGCGGGGCGGGAGGCCGGTGAGCATGGCGTCGGCCTCGGTGTGGTTGGTGATGCGCTGGGCGACGGGGTCGAAGGTCAGCTTGGCGTTGTGGCGCTGGGCGATGATGCCGAGGGCCATCGTCTGGCACAGCGGGCCGGCGACGGCGAACGACGAGCGGCACTTTTCCTCGCCCTTGCACGCGAGCAGGAAGTTCTTGAAGTGGTTCGACGGGCTGCGTGGCACCTCGGGCAGCTTGAGATCCGCGGCGGCGGGTCCGAGGATCTGGAGGGTCGAGCCGTGGCTGCCGCCCTTGAAGGTGAGGCCCTCGCCGTAGATCACCTTGCCCGGGGGCTGGACCTTCGTGTCGATCGTGCCGGCGGACGGCGGCGGGATGTTGGGGTCCACGACCGCGGTGCCCATGTTTTCCGGGAGCGGCGGGAGGTTTTTCAGGCCGTCATACCAGGTGAGTTCGCAGGGCGGCAGGGCGCCGCGCGCGGGGAAGCGGAAGGCGAGGGTCGAGGCCTGCGGGAAGATAAACGGGCTCCAGCCTTCGAGCGTCGGCTCGATCTCGGTAGGCAGGCCGAGGTGGAGAAATTCGTGGGCGGTGTCGAAGATGTGCGCGCCCCAGTCGCCGAGGGCGCCGTTGCCGAGATGATACCAGGAGCGCCATTCGCCGTTCAGGTAGCCCCGGTTGTAGTCGCGGGCGGGCACCGAGGAAATCCACGCGTCCCAGTCCAGCGAGGCGGGCACGGCCTCGGCGGGGAGCGGGCCGGTCACCGTCTTGCCGTGCCAGCGGCGGCGCGAGTTCATGAACGCGGTGATCTTGGTGACGTTGCGGATGACGCCCGCCTCGGTCCACGCCTTGAACTGGAAGGTGTTCGCCTCGGAGTGGCCCTGGTTGCCCATCTGGGCGGCGACGCCGTATTTCTTCTCGGCCGCCATCATCAGGGCGATTTCGCGGAAGGTCTGGCCCGCGGGCTTCTCGCAATACACGTGCTTGCCCTGCGACATCGCGAGCATGGCGATCGGGAAGTGCGAAAAGTCCGGCGTGGCGATGCTGACCGCGTCGAACTGCTTCCCCAGCTTGTCGAACATCTCGCGGAAATCGGTGAAGCGGGGAACGTCGGGGAACATCCGCAAGATGTCCTGCGTGTGCGGGGCGCCGAGCTCCGTGTCGCAGAGCGCCACGATGTTGGCGAGGCCGGTGCCGTGCAGCTCCTTGACGACGTCGCGGCCGCGGTTGCCAATGCCGACGCAGGCGAGGTTGACCTTGTCCGGCGCGGCGGCGCGGAGGAGGCGCGGGGAGAACGCGGTGAAGGCGACGGTGGCGAGCGCGCCCTTTTTCAGGAATTCACGACGGGGCAGGGAGGACATGGCGGAGGGGGTGAAGGCGGGCGGGACGAGACTCAGTTGGCGGGCAGTTCGCGGATGCGCACGGAGCGGAAGGAGACCTCGTCGCCGTGGTCCTGGAGCAAAATGTGGCCGTCGACCCATTCGCCGAATTCGGGGATGATGTTGTATTTGCTCCGCGCGACGAGGTCGCGGTAGGCGGTGGAGTGGCGGTCGAACTCGAGGGTCTTTTTCCCGTTGAGAAAGAACTCCACCTGCGAGCCGCGCGCCACGATGCGGGCCCGGTTCCACTCGCCCATGGGATTGACGGTCTTGTCGGCGGCGGCGGGCATGAGATCGTAGAGCGAGGCAACCGTGCGGTTGCCGTCACGGCCGGCCTTGGCGTCGGGGTGACGCGCGTCGTCGAGGATCTGGAATTCCGGCCCGATGGCGGAGCCGAGCTGCGTCGGCTTGCCGGTGAGGCGGTCGATGGGCGAGAGGTTGGGCTGGACGAAGAACTTGATGCCGCTGTTGCAGCCGGGGGTCAGGCGGAACTCCAGCTCGAGCTCGAAGTGCGCGTAGCGGGCGCGGGTGATGATGTCGCCGCCGCCGCGGGATTCCTCGCCGCCGGCCTTGTGGATGGTCAGCACGCCGCCCTGCAGGGTCCAGCCGCGCGCGGGAAAGGTCTCGCCCCGGACGGCGCGCCAGGCGTCGGTGCGGTCGCCCGCGAGAAGATCCGTCCAGCCGACGTCAGCAAAGAGCGACGCGGCGGAAAACAACAGCAGGGTGGGGAGGAGCCGGCGGAATCGGATCATGGGAGGGAGGGGTAAGGCCGACCACCTGAGGCCAGCTTCCTGCGATCCGCAAACAGACTTTAGTCATAGTGGGGGTTGGCCGGTGCGTGGCTGGGCGGGCGAAGTCGCGAGCAAGCTCGCTCCCACAGGACAGCCACTGAATTTTAGAAGCCCCGCTTGGTTTGTAGTGGGCAGCCCGCTGGCGGGCGCGGTTCGGGCGCGCGCCAACGCGCTGTCCCACAAATAGGCTGACGCGCCCGGCACTCTGACTTTAGTCATAGTCGTGGTTCTTGCCCGGACCACCCGGCCTACCCCTCAATCGGGAGGCAAACCGCGTCGATTTTCCTCCCCGTGCTTCACCCCAAGCTTCCCCACTCCGAGCCCGCCCGGGCCGCGCCCCGATCATGCCGGGGCGGTGGGGTGCTGATCATGCTGGCCCTCACCTTGCTGGGCAGCTGTCTTGGGGCAGCCGCGGCGACACGCGGTGAGGACGCGCGAGGACTCCCGTTCATCCGGGCCTACTCGCTGGATGAGATCGGCCGGGTGCCCCGCGCCGCCCGGCTGGGTTTCGATTCCTTCGGCCGCTTCGCCGTGATGTATGACGGCATCTACACCGTGTTGAACGACACGGCGTGGGTGGACCGCATGGAAGCAGCCCCGGACAGCCGGAACACCATGACCATCGTCCGCGTCGTGAACGGCGTCTATT
>JAUPWC010000036.1 GCA_030916665.1 Verrucomicrobiota bacterium | reverse complement strand
TAGCACTCGGAACCGAGGAAGTAGCCGCCGACGTAGTCCTGACCGCCGTTGAGGGCGATGTGCCGGCGGATGAAGTCCGGCACGCCCCACCGCAGGGCGAAGAAGTCCTCGTTGCGGGCCATCCACACGACCTTGTAGTTCTGCGGCGTGGGTTTGAAGTAGGTGTCGCCGAGCTTGCCGCCGTGGACCTTCACGAGCTTCGGCGTTGAGTGCGCGTGCGACCAGTTGAACTTCATCTCGGCCCAGATCGGGACGTCGAAGCGGTCCTCCAGTTTCTCCATCGCGGCGCGCGTGACCGCCTCGACATGCGCGCTGGTGCCGCCGGCCGACGAGAGGCCGGAGGAGAACGGCACGCGGTGGATGAGCTTCACCTTGCGGTTGGCGTCGAGCATGCCCGCGACGATCACGTCGTCCATCCACTGCTGGCGCTCGAGCGGCGTCATGCCGGCCATGCCCTCGCCGTGCGAGAGGCCGATGCCGTCGAGGTCGGGATACTCGTTGAGCACCTGCGTGACGCTCTCGCGGATGTAGCGGCGCACGATCTCGGAGGAATCACCGTCCACGTAGTAGTGCGGGTAGAAATTCTTCTGCGCCACGCCGTGCGCGGCGGCGAACTCCTTGCTGACGAAAATGCTCCAGTGGACGATGTAGGTGTCCAGGCCGCGCTCCTTCGCGAGGCGGAAGATGCCGCGGTAGAGCTGCCGCCACTCTTCCTGCTCCGCCTCCGACCAAGGGCTCGCCTCGGGAAAATTCTTCGGCCGCACCATGAAGGTGAACGGGTGCATGTTCCAAAGGCTCACGACGTTGAACCGGTTCGCCACCATCATGTCCAGGAACGCCTCCCAATACTTCAGGTCCTTCGCCACCGGGAGGTGCTGGTCGAGCGCGGTGCTCGCGCGGTAGGTTTCCCACGGCAGGTTGTATTTGATACCGCGGAAGGCGAGGTGCGGTTGCTCCGCCGCGGGCTTGATCTCCGCGAGCGGCGTACCGTTGCGCAGGGCCTCCGCCAGCGCGAGCGTCCCGTAGATGAGTCCGCGCCAGTCGCCGCCATAGACCGTGATCACCTTCCCCTCGGGGATGATCTCGTAGGCCTCGGGTGCCAGCCGCTCGCGATGCACGGCGAGGCTGATGAGCCGCTCATAGCCGGCGCGCTCGCGGAGCAACTCGTGCCGCTGTCCGGTGAGCGCCTCGCCGAGCTTGCGCGCCGCGTAGGCCGCCTGCGGTGAGTCCGCGTCGTGAAGCACGTAAACGCGCTCGGCGCGCAGCAGACTGACGAAGCATAGCCCGGCGAGCAGGGCGAGGATGCGGGGTCTCATCGTGCTGCCACTGAAGCGCGCCCGCCCCGTTTAACAAGGGGAAGCTTGGGCCAACGATGGACTGCCTCAGCGCACCTGCGCCGCACGCGCGATCTCATGTCACCCGTGCAGCGCATGAGATTTTTTCAGAATACCCGAAACTTTTTCTGGCACTTTCCGCGTGCGCGTCTGTAATTGCCATGGGGTCGCTCACGTTTCGAAGCCCGTGTTTCGTCACTTCTCGTTGCACTCGAGATCGGATTCGTGAGCGGCGTCACCGCCCGGACTCTCCGGGCCCGCGGTCACGGCCGCGTCAACGCCCACCTGCCTCCGCCTGCGACTCACAGCCTGCGGCGGCAAAACCCATACAGTCTATGTCCGTTGTTATTCCTGAGTCTGCGCTCCCGCGCATCGGCATGGTTTCCACCCACGGTTACGTCGCCGCCGAACCCCCGCTGGGGGCGGCCGACACCGGCGGCCAGGTCGTCTATGTCCTCGAACTCGCGAAGAAGTTCGCGCAACTCGGCTTCGAGGTGGACATCTGGACCCGCCGTTTCGAGGACCAGCCCGAGATGGACGTGGTCAACGACCGCGTCCGTGTGCTCCGCGTCCCCTGCGGCGGCCGCAACTTCCTCGGCAAGGAAAACCTCGTGCAACACCTGCCCGAGTGGGCGGAAAACGCCCTGCGCTTCATCAAGCAGCACGGCCTGAAATACCAGTTCTTCAACAGCCACTACTGGGACGCCGGCTGCGCCACACAGCGCATCAACCAGGAGACCCTCCTCTACCGCAGTTGCGACGAGGTCATCGCCACCACGCCCGACCAGCTCGACATGATCGTGAAGGACTATGGCGCGCCCGCCAAGCAGGTGCATAGACTCCTCCGGCTAGAATGGGGCGAAGTTTCGAACGACGGCGACTGATGGACTCCCATCCGAAATTCTCTCAGATAATGAATGCCAAATTTCCGCTTCCGCACCCGCGCTGGATTCCAGCTACCTCCACTTTCCTCCAATGAATACCTCCCCCACCTCCGTCATCGGCCGCGTCCGCATCTCCTACCCGCGCCTGCAGCGCATCCTGGTCCCGCTCGATTTCTCGGGCAAATCGCGCCAGGCCCTGCGCTACGCCGTCCCGCTTGCGCAGAAGTTCTCCGCCCGAATCCACCTCGTCCACGTTCTGCCGGCCATTGGCAAACTGCCCCGGGACGAGCAGATCCGCCTGCGCCAGGCCGCGCTCAAGCGCCTCGGTCAAACCGCCGCGCCGCTTATGCCCCGGCGCCTCCAGGCCGAAAACGCCGTGCTCAGCGGCAAACCGGCGGACGAGATCCTCGCACTCGCCGAAAAGAACAGCATCGATCTCATCGTCCTGACCACCAAGGGCCGTGACGGCCTGAAGCGTGCCTTGGTCGGCAGCACCGCCGAGCAGATCATGCGCCACGCCCCCTGCCCGGTGATGTCCGTCCGCCGCCGCTGATCATGTCCGCGAGTTTCCTTCCAGGTCCATCCGCCTCTTCACCGCCAACCTCGACTGCACGCTGCTCGACGGCCTGTGTATCCACGGCGTCATCGGCGTGATCCCCGACAAGGAC
Organism: Verrucomicrobiota bacterium; assembly: GCA_030916665.1. Taxonomy (GTDB): domain Bacteria; phylum Verrucomicrobiota; class Verrucomicrobiia; order Opitutales; family Opitutaceae; genus Lacunisphaera. The sequence continues at coordinate 763 of JAUPWC010000036.1, read as the reverse complement.
AAGACCCGCGTGCAGCGCGACGACATGGCCCGGGCTTCCGCATGCTGTTCACCGGCACAAAGCTCGACGACAGACGATGATGAACCGGCCCGGGCCCTCAACGACGGCCTGCTCGGGATTCCCGAGGCGGGCGACCGGACCGACCTCATCGGCCGCAGCAACAACGTGCTCAACGACGCGGTGCTCTGGTTCCGCGCCAACGTCTGCCACGGCCGCAGCCTCGACCTGTTCTGGCCCAAAACACGCAGCCGGCGGACCCGGCGCAGGCCGGCGCGCAGAACCGTTTCGCCCAGCGCCAGGCCGGCCTTGGCGACTCGCAGTATCTGTTGGCCGAGATCACGCCGTCTTCCTACAGCTGGCGCTGTGACACCTACGCCAACATCCTCGCCTTTCTCATGAACCTCCTCGACGTGGACCGCGCGCGCACGGCCTTCCGCTTCATGTGGGGCGTCGGCGTGAACCAGCCCTGGCCCGTCGCCAACCTCTATCCCGTCGTGCAAGCCGGCGATCCCGACTGGAAGGCCTACTACACGGTGAACCTGCTCAACCTGCCGCACCACTACCACAACGGCGGCATCTGGCCCTTCATCGGCGGCATGTGGGTGCGCTTCATCCACCGCCTCGGCTTCCACGAGGTCGCCTGCCGCGAACTCGTGCGCCTCGCCCAGCTCAACCAGCTCGGCGCGGACCACGAGGGGGAGTTCAACGAGTGGGCCCACGGCTCGACCGGCCGCCCCATGGGCAAGGCCTTTCAGGCGGGGAG
>JAUPWC010000357.1 GCA_030916665.1 Verrucomicrobiota bacterium | reverse complement strand
TGGCGGTGACGCTGCGCTGGATGGCGTAGCTGTCTTCCGACTGCGACCCGTTCACCTCAAGCTTGTCGAGGTGGAGGATCTCATTGGCGGGAGGCAGGTAGCTGGGGGTGTGATCGGCCAAGCTGAAGCCGGTGACGGTGAACAGCGCACACGCGGTTGTGGCTGCGGCTTGGCGGAGCAGGGCTTGGGAGTGGATCGGGTGCATAGAATAATGAGATTCGTTCTCGATAAGATTGAGACGCAGTCTCGCGTCAATGGGGAATTTGAGAACTTGTCTCAAGTTTCTCTAATGACCCAGTATTGACTTGTGCAAGTAGCTGGTTTCTAAGGTATCTATGACAAGCGACCTCGCCGTCGATCTGGGCGAAAAAAGTTATCCGATTCACTTCCCTGCCGATTCTTCGGCGGCGATTCGGGAGATGTTGGCAGGCAACGCTGCAGCGGATCGCAACAACATCCTGCTCACCGATGACGGCGTGGCGCGCGCGCAGTCGAAGTTTCTGGCCGACACTTTCGGAGCGACGCCGCGCCTGATCGTGCCGGCGGGTGAGCGGACGAAGTGCCTGGAGACCTTTGGCAAGGTGCTCGATTTCCTCGCGGCCAACCGTCTCAACCGCCAAGGCGTGCTTTGGGTCGTCGGCGGCGGAGTGGTGGGGGACCTCGGCGGCTACTCGGCCGCGAGCTACCTGCGCGGCATCAGCTACGTCCAGGTTCCGACCACGCTGCTCGCGATGGTTGACAGTTCCGTCGGCGGCAAGACGGGCATCAATCTCACGGCGGGCAAGAATCTTGTGGGCGCGTTTCACCACCCGAAGGCGGTCTTCATCGGGCGCGAGTTCCTCCAGACGCTCCCGCCGCGCGAGTTCGCGGCCGGCATGGCCGAGATCATCAAATACGGCCTGCTCGGCGACGCCGCGCTCTTCGCGCAGCTTGAGCAAAAACCCGTGGGAGTGAGCAGCGCCGAGTTGCCGGAGGTGATCCGCCGCTGCTGCCAGCTCAAGGCGGAGATCGTGAAAGCCGACGAATTTGAGCGCGCGCCTGAGGGTGGTCGCGCCTTGCTCAACCTCGGGCACACCTTCGGTCACGCCATCGAGCAGGTGACCGGTTACACAACCTACCTGCACGGCGAGGGCGTTGCCATCGGCCTCGCGGCTGCGGCACGGCTCTCGCACAAGCTCGGCCTGCTCACGCCCGATGACATCGCCCGCGTCGAAAAGACCGTGGCCGCCCACAACCTGCCGATCCGTTTGCGCGGCCCGCTGCCGCTGGCGGAACTCCAGAACGCCACCACCCGCGACAAGAAGAACCGCGCCGACGGCGTGCGTTTCGTCGTCATGAACTCCCTCGGACAGGCCGCCACCCGTTCCGGCATCGCCCCGTCCACGGTCGAGGCCGTCTGGCGCGAGATCGGCGCGGTGTAGAATTGGCCGTGTTTCGCATCATTCAGTCTCCGGAGCAGCCTGTGGGCAGCCCGCTTGCGGGCGCGGGCTTGGCGCGAGCAAGCTCGCTGGCCCACAAAATCCCGGTGGCACAACGCGCCCTAGATTTTGGGTGCCTTTCCCACCTGAACCAGTAAACTGATTCTCCCATGTCCGCCATCGACGAAGGCATTGTCCGCGAGTATTTCGAGCAGGCCGGCTTTTTTGTGCGCCAGGCGCGCAAATACGCCCTAGGTGCCAAGCGCGGGGCGGGCGAGGAGGTCATTGACCTGCTGGTGTTCAACCCCGGCTGGCAGCGCGGCACGCGGAAACCCGATTTCTTTCTCTTCCCGAACGAACTGCCCTTCGTGCGGCGCGCCGTCGTCAGCATCAAGGGCTGGCACGCCTCCGGCCGCTTCACGCCGGGCACGCTGCGCAACCAGCCCGAAATCTTCCGCTTCCTCGAGCAGGACGTGCTCAAGGAGGCCTCACGTTTCTTTCCCGACATGCCTGAAGAAGACGCCAAGGATACGCTGACCAAGATCCTTGTGCTGCCCGGCCTGCCCACCGCGGAACCGTTCCGCTCGCAGGCCGTGGCGATGCTCAAGGAGGCCGGCGTGGACGCGGTGATTTCCTTCCGCGCGATGCTGCTCGATCTCATCGAGCGCGTGGAGCTGAACCGCAATTACGGCAAGAGCGACACCCTGCAGCTCATCCGCATCCTCAAGACCTATGACCTGCTGGTGGATCCGCAGATGGACCTGCTCCCGGCTAAGCGCTCGCGCGGCAACGACTGATGACCATCCATCCGACCGCCATCGTCGAGGACGGCGTGCAACTGGGCGCCGGTTGCGTGATCCATCCCTACGCCGTCGTCAAACGCGGCACCGTGCTGGGCGAGGGCGTGGCCGTGCATCCGTTTGCCGTCGTGGGCGGCGATCCGAATTTTCTGAAATTTGATCCCGCCACCGTGAGCGGCACGCGCATCGGCGCGGGCACGGTCATCCGTGAGCACGCTTCCATCAACCGCTCGATCTACGCCGGCAAGGACACGGTGGTCGGCGCCCGCTGTTTCTTGATGGCCAACGCCCACGTGGGTCACGATTGCGCCGTCGGCGACGATGTCGTGTTCGCGACCAACGTCATGCTCGGCGGCCATGTGGACGTGGGCCATTTCACCTTCCTCGGCGGCGGGGCCGGCGTGCATCAGTTCTGCCGCATCGGCGAGGGTGTAATGGTCGCGGGTCTCGCCCGCATCACGCAGGATCTCGCCTCGTTCCTGCTCGTGGCCGAGCGTAACGAAGTGGCTGGGCTCAATTTGGTCGGCCTCAAGCGGCGGGGTGTTCCGCGCGAAGCGATCGCGGAGATCAAGGACTGCTTCCGGGTCGTGTTTGCCGGGGGTGATCCCCGCAAGGCGGCGGCGGTGCGCCTGGCGGCAGGGGTCAAAAATGCCGAGGCCCGGCGCTTTTTGGAATTTTTCGCCGGAGGCAAACGCGGCTTCGCCCGGCCGGGCGGCAGTCCGGGCACTGCTGCAGAATCGGATTAGGTTAATCCACAGAGGACACGGATGATCACGGATCAAAATCTAGAGGCTGTCATCCTGAGCGCAGCGAAGGATCCAGTTCCTGATGAGGGCAGGTTGTTCGCTGGATTCTTCGCT
>JAUPWC010000356.1 GCA_030916665.1 Verrucomicrobiota bacterium | reverse complement strand
TTCACCCTCGGGCTGATGACCGACGTGAAGGCCGATCCGTTGATGTTCCGTCCCACCGCCTCCGTCTCCCTCCCCGTGTGGCGGGAGAAAATCGCCGCCACCATCGCCGCGGCCGAGGCAAGGCGCGACGCCGCCGCGGCCCGGGTCTCGGCCGACCAGCTCACCATGGCCGCCGAACTGGCCCGGATGCTCTACATGGTGCGCGAGTCCGACCGGATGCTCGCCTACATCGATAACACCGCCCTGCCCAACCTCACCCGCATGTCCGCCCTCGCCGAGGCCGGCTATCAATCGGGCGCGGGCGAGGCCGGCATGATCACCGACGCCCGGCACATGGCGACCCTGATGCGCCTCGAACGCCTCGCCGCCCTGCGCGAGCGCGAGACCGCGGTGACCGATCTTCTGCTCATGACCGCCGACGCCGCGCCGACCGGTCTTCCGCTGCTTTCCAATTCCGCTTCCGCCACCAACTGAAAATCTCTTCACCCGGCACCATGAAATCCGCTTTTCCTCTCCCCCGTTTTGCCGTCTTGGCCCTGGTCGGACTGTTCGCCGCGACCGCCCTCGCCGCCGAGCAGCTCTACACCTGCGGGATGCACCCCCAGATCATCAAGAAGGAGCCCGGCAACTGCCCGATCTGCGGCATGGCCCTCACGCCCATCCGCGCCAACGCCACCGGCGCTCCCTCCGGCGAGCGCAAGATCAAGCACTACCAATCCACCATGAACCCGGGCGAAGTCAGCCCGCGCCCCGGCAAGGACTCGATGGGCATGGAGATGGTCCCGGTTTACGAAGACGGCGGCGCGCCCTCGGCCGCCAACGTCATCCATATCGAGCCGGGCATCGTCCAGCGCATGAACCTCAAGACCGATCTCGTCACCCGCGGACCCGTCCGCCGGGAGATCCGCAACGTCGGCACCATTGCCTACAACGAGGAGGGCCTGCGCGACATCACCACCAAATACGAAGGCTGGATCGAGAAACTCCACGTCAACGCCACGTGGACCACGGTGCAGGCCGGCGACCCGCTCTTCGAGATTTACTCGCCCGATCTCTACAACGCCCAGCTCAACTACCTCGTCGCCCTGCGCACCGAGGGTGCGGAGGGCGGGCCGCTCACGCGCGCTGCGCTGGCCCGGCTTCAGTTGTTCGACATCTCCGACGATTTCGTCGCCAACCTTGTGCGCTCGGGCGAGCCGAGCCGCACCTATCTCTATCGCGCGCCCGTCGCCGGCGTGGTCATTGAAAAAATGGCCATCGCGGGCCAGATGATGAAACCCGGCGAACGCATCTACCGGCTCGCTGATCTCTCCTCCGTCTGGGTGCTGGCGCAGATTTTCGAAAACGACCTGCCCTTTGTGCAGGTCGGCCAGTCCGCCACGGTGCGCGTCACCTACGGTCGCGAGCGCGACCTGCCCGCCACGGTCGCCCTGTTGCTCCCTCAGATCGAGGAGCAGACCCGCTCCGCCACCGCGCGCCTCGTGCTCCCCAATCCCGACGGCGAACTCCGCGCCGGCATGTTTGTCGATGTGCGCCTCTCCGTCCAACCCGCCGATTCCGCCGTGCTCGTGCCCGAGATCGCTGTGCTCCGCAGCGGCGAGCGCAATACCGTTTTCCTGGCCAATACCGACGGCACGTTCGAGCCGCGCGAGGTCACGCTCGGCGCCCGCAGTCATGACGGCCGCTACGAGGTCCTCGCCGGTCTGGCCGAAGGCGAGCGCATCGTCACCTCCGGGCAGTTCATGCTCGATTCCGAGAGCCAGCTTCGCGAAGCGATCCAGAAAATGCTCAAGGCGGCCCAGGGTGATGCGGCCGCACCCGGCACTCCCCTACAACCAATGACTGCAAAGGCCGCCGCGACTCCGGCCGAAGCCGCTTCCCTGCCTCCCGCCGCCCTCGCGGCCCTCACCAAGCTCGCGTTCGCCCTGGCCGACGCCTCCACGCCGTTGGCGGCCGACGATCTCGCGGGCTATCGCAAGCAGCTTCCCATCATCACCGCCGCCCTCGACGCCTATTTCCAGGCCGACGCCCACGCCGCCCATGGTCCGTTGGCGCCATTCAAGTCAGGCCCACCCAGCCCCGCTGATCTGGAATCAGCCCAGCAGGAATTCGCTCCCTTCAGCACGGCCGTGGCCGATCTGGTCCGGGCGCAACACATCCACCACCGCGAGGGCCTGCATCTTTTCCAGTGCCCGATGGCCCCAAAGATCGGCGAAGGACGCTGGCTGCAGCGCGACGGCAATCTGAAAAACCCGTTCTTCGGCTCCGGCATGCTGACCTGCGGCGACGAACTCGACGCTGCTCCGGCCAAGCCCGCCCCACACAGCGGCCACGGCGGCATGACCTCGCTCCCGACCGGTCATCCTACGCTGGATGTCGCCACCTACCTGGTCGCACTGAACAGCGCATCGGCCGCACCAGCCGGTGGCTGCTGCGCCGGCCACACCGCAGCCCAAGCCGCCGCCTGCGATCACTCCCGGTAACCATCCGCCCCACCCGCCATGCTCAAGGCCATCATCGATTTCTCCCTCAAGAACCGGTTTCTGGTTCTGATCGGCACCGCGGCCCTCGTGCTGGGCGGCATCTACGCGCTGAAGCGGATCCCGCTCGACGCGATTCCCGATCTCTCCGACACGCAGGTCATCATCTACACCGAGTGGCCCGGCCAGGCCCCGCAGATCGTTCAGGACCAGGTCACCTACCCGATCACGACCAAGATGCTCTCGGTGCCCTCGGCCAAGGTCGTGCGCGGCTACTCCTTCTACGGTTACTCCTTCGTCTATGTCATTTTCGACGATGGCACGGATCCGTATTGGGCGCGCAGCCGTGTGCTCGAATACCTGAGCGGTCTCTCTGCCGATCTGCCGAAGAATGTCACCCCGCGGCTCGGTCCCGACGCCACCGGCGTCGGCTGGGCTTTCATGTATGCGCTCAACTCGCCGAAGCACGATCTCGCCGAACTGCGCTCCATGCAGGACTGGTTCCTCCGCTACCAGCTCGCGAGTGTCGAGGGCGTGGCCGAGGTCGCCTCGGTCGGCGGCTTCGTGAAGCAATACCAGATCACCGTCGATCCGCACCGGCTGCACGCCTACAACCTTTCGATCAGCGACATCGCGATGGCCGTCGAGCGGAGCAATGCCGAGGTCGGCGGCCGTTCGATGGAAATGGCGGAGAAGGAGTTCATCCTTCGCGTCCGCGGCTACGCGCAGGGCGTCGAGGATTTTCGCAAGATCGCGGTCGG
>JAUPWC010000355.1 GCA_030916665.1 Verrucomicrobiota bacterium | reverse complement strand
GTTCGATAACATCCGGCTCTCCTTCAAGCAGGGTCGGATCGTCGAGGCGACCTCCAGCAATACCAAGCGCCTGAACGAGATTCTCGATAGCGATCCGGGCGCCCGCTACATCGGCGAGTTTGCCCTCGGTTTCAACCCGCACATCACCGAGCCGATGCGGGACATCCTCTTCGACGAAAAGATCGCCGGCTCCTTCCACTTCACGCCGGGCAAGGCCTACGAACGAGCCGGTAACGGCAACGAGTCGGCCGTGCACTGGGACATGGTCAGCATCCAGCGCCCGGAATACGGCGGCGGCGAAATCTGGTTCGACGGGAAGCTCATCCGCAAGGACGGCCTCTTCACCACGCCCGCGCTGAAGAAGCTGAATCCCGAACAGCTGCTGAAGAAGGGGTAGGGCCCTGCCACCACGGATTGCAGGCATGTGGTTAATCAAGCTGTATTCAATAGCCATTGGTGTTTTTCCTCGATGAAGGCCACCTTCGATTTGTAACCGAGATGACGGATCGTTTTCAGTCCGATCGTGGTGGCAATCTTGGCGAGCTTTACTCTGAGGCTGGCGTCGATGTGGTGGAGCGGGGTGAACAGGCCGCGGAGCATATACCAGATGCTGACGGTCAGCTTGCGAGCGATGGCCGCGATGGCGACGTTCTTGTGGGCTTTGCGCAGGCAGAGCTTCCAACCCCAGGTGTGCAGCGGACTGGAACGCTGGTTGAGCGCGTTCTGGGCCGACTGGGTCAGCAGAGCGCGCAGGTCGCCCCGGCCAAACGTCACCAGGCCTTGCTGGCCGCGAGGCCCGTTGCCGCTCTGGTCGACCGTCGGGGCCAAGCCGAGATAGGCGACCAGTTTCTTCGGGTTGGCAAAGCGGGTGATGTCCCCGACCACGGCCGCGATGGCAAAGGCGATGATATGCCGGACGCCCAACAGCCGGACCAAGGGGAGCAATTTGGGGTCGGCCGCCACCTCTTGCGCCATGACGGCAGAGAGTCGGTCCCGGCGCTCGTCCGCCAACTTCAGTTCCTCCAGCATCTGCTCAACGAGCACCAACTGCAGCGGACTCCAGGCCCGGGACTCGCGGACCGTTTTTTGGCCGCTGGCCTGGACCAGGCGTACGCCCGGTTTGAGCCGGATGCCGTGGTCGCTGAGGAAGCTCTTGAGCCGGTTCCGGGTGCGCGTTGCCGTCGTGACCGCCTTGCGGTAGGCGTGCAGCACTTCCCGCCGCTCGCGGGTCGCCGCATCCGGCTGCCAGACCGGCTGGGCCAGCCCGCTCAGATAGATGCGGGCCAGCTTCACCGCGTCCACGCGGTCGTTGGCGCAGTAGGTTTTGCGGATCTGCCCGGCCCGCTGGCTCTCGAGCACGACCGTGGACACCCCGCAGCGCTGCAGCCGCTCGCAGCACTCAAAGGTGTTGCCGCTGGCTTCCAACACCACCAGGTCCCCGGCCACGAGCGTTTTCGCCCAGGCCTCCAGTTGGTCGCTCGCCAGCCGGTCCCATTGCTGCACCGGTTTGGCCGTCGCCGGATCCCGGCCGCTCAAGGCCGCCGCACTGAACACGTCGGGATGGAGATCCAGCCCGATGATGCGGCCCGAAGCCGCGCTTTCCTTTTGCTCCTTCATGAGGTAGTTTCCCTTTGCTTCTTTGAAAGCAGCCGTCCGGGGGCAGGCGCACACATTGCATTCAGGCATGCGGAGTTTGCGCTCCATGTGGGTGCTTTGCGCCGGCGCTCAATCACGGAACCGGGGTTCAACCCCATTGTAATCCTCGAGCGTCTCCCGTTGGCCGCCTGTTGGTGTTGCACGAACTCACCCACAGGCTCTGACGATGCCCCCGGACGGAATTTTTGCCATGCTCTTCTCACGACATGGAACCACATACCTTCACGGATGAATACAGACCGAGCCTCCTGGGCTGTCATCCTGAGCGCAGCGAGGGATCCGGCGAATACGCACACTTTGCCCGGCGGCACTGGATTCTTCGCGTTGCTCAGAATGACGCTTGGGCGGGGCGGTTCATGATCCTCTCTTGCCATGCCCGCTGCCGCTGATTCACCGCACTTCGCCTTCGTGCAGTCGCTGCCGAAGACAGAGACGCACCTGCACATCGAGGGCGCGCTGCCGCTCGAGTTGCTGCGGCGCGTGCGGCCCGAGTTCGCGCAGCCGCCGGTCTCCTGGCCGCACAACTTCAAGTTCCGCGACTTCGCCCACTTCGAGAAGGACCTCCTCGACATGGTGTTCTCGTGGTATACCTCGCCGGCACGCTACCACGAGGCGGCCAAGGTTATCTTCGCGCGGTTGGTTGCGCAGAATGTGAAGTATCTGGAGACGAGCTTCGCCTCGGGCGTGATCGAGTTTCTTGGGCTGGACGGCAAGGAAGTGCTGGCCGCCATCACGGCCGCGGTGCCCGACGAGCTTGAGGTGCGCGTCTTCCTCGGCATCCACCACAACGGCGCCGGACCGAAAATGATGCCGGTATTGGAGGACGCGCTCGGCTGGCGCGATCTCGCCGGCATCGACCTGCACGGCTTCGAGGACGCTCCGCTGGAACCGTGGACCGCGCCGTATTGGGCCGCGGCACGCCAGGCAGGCAAATACACCAAGGCCCACGCCGGGGAGTTCATGGGCGCTGATTTCGTGAAACGGATTCTCGACGAGCTGAATCCCCATCGCATCGAGCACGGCGT
>JAUPWC010000354.1 GCA_030916665.1 Verrucomicrobiota bacterium | reverse complement strand
TCTTCCGATCTTCCAGCGTTGCCCCCGGATTCCGATATTGGGCTGTCTTTTTGTAGCCCTGCGCGGGAGCGCAGGGACCGGTACGCACGATCACACTCTAAGGTCCCGCCGCTCCCGCAGCGTACGAAGGCAATCGAGGAATCCGGGTTGAATCCGGCAATCAGCCTCGTGAAGTGGTCGGCGAGGCCGGCTTATGACCGCCCTGCTGCGGCCTCGGGGCTTGCCGGTCCGGAGCGCCGGGAGTTTGATTACTGAACTGCATTTTCATCCATGAAATCCGAAGAATACCTGAAATCCTATTTTGGCCTCGAAGGCAAAGTGGCTGTCGTCATCGGCGGCACGGGCGAGCTCTGTGGCGCGATGGCCGAGGGCCTCGCGGGCGCAGGCGCCGAGGTTGTCATCGTCGGCCGCAATCTCGAAAAGGCCCAGGCCCGCCTCGACAAGATCGCCGCCGCGGGCGGCAAGGCCTGGTTCCACAGCGCCGAAGCCACCAACAAGGCCGAGCTCGAGGGCCTGCGCGACGCCGTGCTCAAGCGCAGCGGCCGTGTGGACATCCTCGTCAACGGCGCGGGCATCAATTCCGCCACGCCGTTCTTCGACATCACCGAGGAGGAGTTCGACCGCATCCTGCGCGTCAACGTGAAGGGCGTGTTCCTCGGCTGCCAGGTCTTCGGCAAATACCTCGTCGAGCGCGGTCAGGGCGGCTCCATCATCAACCTCGGCTCCATGTCGGCCGTCGTGCCGCTGTCGCGCGTCATCACCTACTCGGCCTCGAAGGGCGCGGTGCACAATCTCTCGCTCAACCTCGCCCGCGAGTGGGCCACCGCCCGCGTGCGGGTGAATGTCCTCGTGCCCGGCTTCTTCCCCGCCGAGCAGAATCGCAAGATCCTCTCGCCCGACCGCGTCGCCGCCATTCTCGGACACACTCCGGCGAAGCGCTTCGGCGAGGCTCGCGAGCTCATCGGCGCCACGCTTCTCCTCGCCTCCGACGCTGCCGGATCCTTCATCACCGGCGAGGAACTCATCGTGGACGGCGGCTACCACGCGATGACGATCTGACGCCGCGAAGCGGCGCCAGTTTAAGTCCCAAGTTTAAGTTGAAGGACCTGAATCCGCTGCCGCCGCCCGCCACTTCAACTTAAACTTTCAACTTCAACTCCTAGTTTCATGTCCGCCATCAACGAATTCCTCCTGAAGAACAACCTGCGCATCGCGCAGAATCCCTGCGTCTCGCCCGACTTCTGCCTCGACTGGCCGGCCCTCCAGGCCGACGTCAAGGCCGGCAAGTTCGCCGAATACCAGAAGAGCCGCTTCGGCACCAAGGCGGGCGAGTTTACCCTCGTGGAGAACTCCCAGGGCGACTGTGCGTGGAAGCTCCACGCTGCCGCCACGCCGCTGGCTGATGGCGTTGCCCATGCGGGCGCAATCTTCTTCCCTGCCTCGTTCGCGAACCTGCTCACGCTGAAGAACCTCATCCAGGAGCACGATGCCTGCTCGACCATCTTCCCGACGGGCACCGCCAAGCTCGGCCGCTCGACGCTCGGCGTCGGTGCGCGTTTTACGACGCTGCACTGGCCGGCGGTGGAGTGGGCCATGAGCGCTCTCGAGATCGGTCTGACCGCCAACCAGAACTCCATCCCGCGCGAGCTGGTTTACGACGTGGACGCCATGCTCGGCAACCGGCTCGACACCGTGCCGTTCCCCTTCATCGGCACCAACGTCCCCGAGGGCCACCAGGGCCAGAGCGTCGAGGGCATGAGCCACGGCTGCGTGATCTCGAAGCTCAAGACCGGCTTCCATCACCGCAAAATCGCCTGGTCCTTCAACGCCGACCACCAGCCCATCGGCGGCAAGTTTGACGTCCGCGAGGACGCGCTGGTCAAGGGCTGCCTCCTCGCCAGCTACATCACCTTCGATCTTTCGCCGGAGCTCGCCCTCAACCAGCCGGCCAAGGTCGCCGACATTCCGGCCGATGTCGTGAGCAAGACGCGCGCGCGCGTCGCCGCCGCCGGTCTCAAGTTTGATGACGCCGCCTTCAACGCCCTGCTCGCGACCGTCTGGACGCCGATGCAGAAGATGAAGCGCCGCGACGACAAATACGCCGCCGCCCGCCAGGCCGCCTTCACCACCGACGTGGGCCGCAGCTATCTTCGCGAACTCTCGATCGACGAACTGCCCGGCCTCACCACGCCCGAGACGACCGCCATCATGCTCGCCCTCTGCGAGGTGCTCGGCATGCCGGTCAACTTCGTGGCCCCGGCCTTCGGCTTCCAGAAGAACACGCCGTATCCGGACAACGCCGCGCTGAAGAAGCTCATCGAGGCCCAGTGGGCCGTCTGCAAGCAGTTCGGCGTCTCCATCGGCTTCCACTCCGGTTCCGGCAAGTCCGCCGAGAACTATCAGGTCATGGGCGAGGTCACGGGCAGCGCGCTCGAGATCAAGACCAGCGGCCGCTACACCTACGAGATGGGCGTGGCCATCTCACAGTCGAAGAACCCGGCCGACGCCGCCCTCTGGCGCGACTGGTATAAGTTCACCGTGGACATGTCCGTCGCCGGCGCCTTCAGCGCCGATGCCACCGAGCAGAAGATGGCCCGCATCTTCGTTACGACCTCGCTCGCCGCGCTGGGCAAACCCGTGGACGTCTTCGCCTCGCCCGCGACCTGCCGCGCCGCCCTCGAGGCGCTGCCGCCCTCGGCCGAGCACATGATCTTCTTCGAATACAACTTCCTCTACGTGCTCGCCGCCGGCGGCCGGCCGGAGAAGTCCGCCCTCGGCGACCACACACCCGCCGGCTACCAGCAGCGCGCCCGCTTTTACGCGGTCAGCGCCGAGACCCGCCTGCTCTTTTCGAAGCGCATCGCCGCCTACCTCATCTTCCTGGCCGAAAACACCGGCCTGGCCTCGAAGGAACGCTGCGCCGCCACCAGCAAGCTGCTCGATTCCTACACGACGCTCGACGCGATGCTCAACGACATCTCGCGCTGAACTTGCGATCGGCCCAATCGAAAATCGAGAATCCAAAATCGAAAATGACCAAGCCCTTCATTCACGACGACTTCCTGCTGCAAACCGACGCGGCCCGCGACCTCTACCACAATTTCGCGAAGCACGAGCCGATCTACGACTACCACTGCCACCTGCCGCACCAGCAGATCCTCGAGAACAAGTCCTTCTCCGACCTCGCCGAGATCTGGCTCGGCGGCGACCACTACAAGTGGCGCGCCATGCGCTCCAACGGCGTGAACGAGCGCTACTGCACCGGCGACGCTTCACCGCGCGAAAAATTCGACGCCTGGTGCGCGACCGTGCCGCACACCCTGCGCAACCCGCTCTACCACTGGTCGCACCTCGAGCTGGCCCGCTACTTTGGCATCCCTGACATCATCAACCCGGCCTCGGCCGACAAGATCTGGCAGGAAGCCAACGCGAAGCTGGCCGGCATGCGCGTGCATGACATCCTCGCCGCCAACAAGGTCGCCGTGATCTGCACGACAGACGACCCGGCCGATCCGCTCGCGCAGCACGAGCAGATCAACCGGTCCGGCATCAAGACGCGCGTCTATCCGACCTTCCGCCCCGACCGGGCCTTCCTCGTGGACAAGCCCGCCGCCTACAGCGCGTGGCTGGAGAAGCTCTCCGCCTCCGCCGGCCTGCCCGTGAAGTCCTTCGACGATTTCCTCGCCGCCCTCGAGAAGCGTCACGCGGACTTCCACGCCGTCGGCGGTCGCCTCTCCGACCACGGCATGGAGAGCTGCTACGCGGAGCCCTGCACCGCCGCCGAGGCGAAGACGATCTTCGACGCCGCCCGCGCCGGCCGGGCCGCGAACGCCGCGGACTACGCCAAGTTCGCCTCGTTCCTGATGATCGAGCTCGGCCGTTGGGACGCCAAGCGTGGCTGGACCAAGCAGCTCCACCTCGGCGCGCTGCGCAACAACAACACCCGCCTGCTCAACCAGCTCGGCGCCGACACCGGCTTCGACTCCATCGGTGACTTTTCGCAGGCCCGCGCGCTCAGCACCTACCTCAACGCGCTCGACACCACTGGCGAGCTGCCACGCACCGTGCTCTACAACCTCAACCCGGCCGACAACTACGCTTTCGCCACGATGATCGGCAACTTCCAGGACGGCTCCGTCCCCGGCAAGATGCAGTTCGGCTCCGGCTGGTGGTTCCTCGACCAGAAGGAGGCGATGGAGTGGCAGATCAACGCCCTCGCCAACCTCGGCCTGCTCAGCCGCTTCGTCGGCATGCTCACGGACTCGCGCAGCTTCCTCAGCTACACGCGCCACGAGTATTTCCGCCGCACGCTCTGCAACCTGCTCGGCGCCGAGATGGAGCGCGGCGAGATCCCGGCCGACCGCGCGCTGGTCGGCGGCATGGTGAAGAACATCTGTTTCGCCAACGCCCGCGACTACTTCCGCCTGCAGCTCGATCCCGCCTTCTCTCGCTGAGTTCCCGTTTTAACCCAAGAAATTCCGTCAACCTGAGCGGAGCGAAGGATCCACGACT
>JAUPWC010000353.1 GCA_030916665.1 Verrucomicrobiota bacterium | reverse complement strand
GGCGGCCTATGCCGACGTCCTGGGCGCGTCGTTGGGCCTCGTGGCCAAGAAACGCACCAGCGCGACCAAGGTCGAGGCCATCAACATCGTCGGCGAGGTTGCCGGCTGCGATGTGCTGCTGGTGGATGACATCACCGAGACCGCGGGCACCCTCACCGCCGCCGCCAAGATCCTGAAGGAACATGGGGCGAAAAGCATCCGCGCTGCCGTCAGCCACTGCGTGCTCAACGAGATTGCCTACGAGCGTCTCAAGAGCGGCCTGATCGACGAGCTCATCACGACCAATTCCGTGCCGATCGACACCCGTGGCCTGCCCATTACGGTGCTCAGCGTCGCCCCGCTGCTCGGCGAGGCCATCCTGCGCATCAACACGAACGAGAGCGTCACCAGCCTTTTCAAGATCAAGGGCTTTTGACGCAACCGTCTGGGACTGCGGGACGCACCGGCATGGATGGCAGGAAGCAAATGCTAATACCTTCCATTCCTTTCCGCCGAGCCACCCGCCGATGAGTGACACTGGCGTTGATTTTTTCGGTTAGGCCGCGCTCTGCTCTGAAACACGGCACTCTCGATGTCATCCAATCCCGCCCGCAAGGACCTTGGCTTCCGGATCGGACTGGGGGCCGTGGTTCTCATCGGTGGAATCCTTCGGACTCACGACCTGGGGGCGATCCAGGATGCGGTTTTTGATGAGGTGCATTTCGCGCGGTATGGATATGACTATCTCGTCGGCACGCAGTTTTTGCATGTCCACCCGCCACTCTACAACTACCTGTCGGCAATTTCGATCTGGCTTTACTACCACCTGCCGTGGCTCGACCTACCAGCGGTCTCCGCGCTGAGGTTTGAGCAGATCGACGTGCTGAGCTATCGCTGGATCAATGCATTGGCAGGCACCGGGCTGGTCCTGTTGGTGGGGATGTTGGCCTATCAGCTTACCGGCCGGCGTGTCGTCGCCCTGCTGGGGGCATTCTTTGTCGCCGTGGATGGGTCCCTGGTTGTCGATTCGCGCGTTGCGCTGAACAATATCTTCCTGCCGGTGTTTGGGTTTCTGGCCTTCTGGTGTGTCGGGCGCAGCCTGCAAAACCCGGAACGGTCCTCCTCTTGGCTGCTGGCGGCGGGTGTTTCATTTGGCTGCGGAATCTCCATCAAGTGGAACGGATTGGGTTACATGCTGGCCCTGTTTGTCCTGCTGGCGGGTCTTAAGTTGATCCAGGTCACGGAACGACTTCGACCTGCAAGACTCGGCAATGCGCCGACACCAGCGTCGCTTCACCTGGCTGTCGGTCCCCTGATGACTTGGCTCTGCCTGTTGGTGGTCCCGCTGGTGATCTACTGTCTGCTGTGGATTCCCGACCGCACTTTCAACAACCAGGATGGATTCTTTGGCATCCACGGGCAGATCTTCGATTATCATTCGTCGGCGGCCTCAGTGGGTGAACATCCCTATTGCTCGAAATGGTATCTCTGGCCCTTGATGGAACGCCCCATAAGCTACTACTTCAAGGTGAGGGAGGCAGTGGCGAACGATGGCCAGACCGTCCGTTTCTTCTCGGGCGTGCACTTGTTCGGCAATCCGGTGCTCTATTGGCTGTCCCTCGGCTCGGTTCTCGCCATGGCCGGTCAGTGGGTCTGCCAAGCGGTTGGCTGGTTTCGGACCGGTAAGTATTCCCCTTCTTGGCTGATGACTTCGGTGATTTTGCTGGGCTACGGGGCCAACTTGATGCCGTGGGCGCTGGTGAATCGCTGTCTCTTCCTCTACCATTATCAGTCCGCCTCGGTTTTTGCCTTCCTGGCCCTGGCATGGTATTGCGGCCTCGCATGGGTAGACCGGAGATGGTGGCTCAAGCTGCCTGGTATCTTGGCGGTTGGGGCTGTGTTCGCGGCCCTGATCTATTGGCTGCCCTTGATCCTCGGGATCGAACTGCCCGCCGGGCAATATTACCGCCTGATGTGGTTTAATCGCTGGATTTAGGCGCCTTCCAATGTCTGTCTGGCGGAACCATCTGGGTTGGTTAATGTCAGTGCCCGCACTCTTTTCCGTATGAAAACCAAGACTTTTGCCACCCTGCTTGCCCTGGCTTCCGGCATCGCCGGCCTGTCCCTGGGCCTCATCGCCGCCGATAAGAAGCCGGCCAACAAGAAACCCGAGCTCAAGATCGACGCCACGCCTGTCGCGGCCGTGCAGTCCAGCGTCGTTACCAGCTATGCCGATGTCCTCGACCCGGTCCGGCCGGCCGT
Source organism: Verrucomicrobiota bacterium (assembly GCA_030916665.1). Classification (GTDB taxonomy): domain Bacteria; phylum Verrucomicrobiota; class Verrucomicrobiia; order Opitutales; family Opitutaceae; genus Lacunisphaera. Next base: position 10,190 of record JAUPWC010000353.1, on the reverse strand, counting down.
CGTCTCGGTCTATTCCAGCAAGATGGTGCGCGAGCGCATCCCGGAATACCTCCGGCAGTTTGGCCTTGAGGGCCGGGCGCAACCCCGTCGCGGCATGGGCTCGGGCGTGATTGTTTCCGCCGACGGCTACATCCTGACCAACAACCATGTCGTGGAAGATGCCGACGAGGTTAAGGTCTTGCTCAACGACGAGCGTGAGTTCACCGCCAAGATCATCGGCGCCGACCCCAAGACCGATGTCGCCGTCCTCAAAATCGAAGGGGAGAACCTGCCTGCCGTCACCCTCGCCGACAGTGCCACGATTAGGGTGGGCGACGTGGTCTTCGCCATCGGCAATCCGCTCGGCGTCGGACAGACTGTCACGATGGGCGTCGTCTCCGCCACCAGCCGACGCATCGGCATCCTTGAGGAGGTTGCCGGTTACGAGGACTTCATCCAGACCGACGCCGCCATCAATCAGGGCAATTCCGGCGGCGCGCTGATCGACGCCCGTGGCCGCCTTGTGGGCATCAACTCCGCCATCCTCTCCACTTCGCAGGGCAACATCGGCATCGGCTTCGCGATCCCGATCAACCTCGCCAGCGCCATCATGCACAGCCTGATCGAGACCGGCACCGTGGCCCGCGGCTACCTCGGCGTCTCCACCTCCCAGGTCACCGCCGATCTGGTCGAGGCGTTCAAGCTGCCCAAGGACACCAAGGGCGTGATCATCGCCGATCTCAACCCCGCGGACGGTCCCGCCGCCAAGGCCGGCCTCAAGCGCGACGACGTCATCACGGCCATCAACGGCCGCGCCGTTTCCACCGTGGACGACCTGCGCCTGATCGTGGCCCAGTATGCCCCCGGCACCAAGGTCACCATCAGCTACCTCCGCGACAACAAGGCGGAGACGAAGGAGGTCACCCTCGGCGCGCGGCCGGACGAGGCGGCGGTGACCGGCGAGTTCCTCCCCGGTGTCCATGTCGAGGCCTTGACCGAAGAACTGCGCCGCGAATACCGCGTGAACAACGACGTGGACGGCATCGTTGTCACCGGACTGGACGACAACTCGCCTTACCAGGGGATTTTTGCCCGCGGCGTGGTCATCGTGAGCATCAATCGCGAGGCCGCGACCGACGTAAGCTCCGCCCGCCAGCTTCTGCGCCCGGGCCGAAATCTGGCCTTCATCTATTACCGCGGCAGCTACCGCTACGTGCCGTTCACCAACTCCCGCTGACCGGCCGTTCTCCACAATTCAAAAGGCGCACTTTCCGGTGCGCCTTTTTGTTTTTCGGGGGAGGCGGGACTATCAGTCCCGCGAGTTGTGTCCTCAGCTGCCCGGTTTAGTGGCGGGAATCCTCGCAATCTCCGGGGGAACCTGATCCGCCGGGTAGGTGGGGTAGCTCATCTCGAGCAGCGAATAGGTCGGCACATCGAATTTCGCGTTGCCGGCGCTGCGGTCCACGAGCACCGCCACGGCCACGGTCGTGCCGCCCATCTTTTTCACGATGTCGAGGCACTCCTGCACGCGTCCGCCGCGGGTGATCACATCCTCGACCACGAGCACCTTCTCGCCGGGCTTGAAGGTGAAACCGCGGCGCAGCACGAGCACGTTGTTTTCCTTCTCGGCAAAAATAAACCGGCTCTGCGACTGGCGGGCAACTTCCTGGCCGATCACGAGGCCGCCCATGGCCGGTGCCAGCACCGTGTGGTAGGCGAGCCCGCCGAGTTTCTGCTTCAGCAGCGTGCCCAACCGCTCGACGGCGGGCATGTCCTGGCACACCTGCGCGCACTGGAAGAAGTGCCCGCTGTGCAGCCCGGAGCGCAGCACGAAATGCCCCTGCAGCAGCGCCTTGGTGCGGATGAAGATGTCGGTGACTTCCTGTTGAACGGCGTCCATGGGCGAAAACGTGGGACATTCCCCGCTGGAATGAAAGGCCTTTTTCCCCATGATGACGGCATGCCGTCGATCTTCCACCAACCCGCTCTCGAGGACGAACTCGGCGATGTGCTGGAGAAGGCCGCGCGCAACGTGCCGTTGTCGCTCGAAAGCCTCGCCGCTGCCGCCAACATCGACGCCGGCCGACTCAAGGATGCTTTCGACTACCGCCCCGACCTGACCGCCGCCGAGATCTCCCGTCTCGCCGCCGTGCTCAATCTCAACGAAGTGGGCCTCAGCGCGCTCGCGCAGGGCCGCTACCCGCTGCCGGAACCGGCCGGCCTGCCATTCGCCCTGCACCCGCTGCGCATGCCCTTCGGCGTCGGCGTGGCCAACGCCTACCTCGTGTCCGCCGGTGGCGACAGTGCGCTGCTGTTCGACACCGGTGCCAGCCATGCCGAGTTGCACCGCGCGTGGCCCGAGCACATCCAGCGGATCGAGGCCGTGTTCGTCACCCATTACGAGGCCGAGCATGTCGGCGGGCTGGAGGTGGTGCTGTGCGAAACCGAACTCGGCTTCTTCCACGGTCCGCCGAGCGGACGCTGGCCGCAATGCCGCGGGCTGGGCGAGGGGCAGACCGTCGCGTATGCCGGCCTGTCAGTCACGGCCTTCAGCACTCCTGGCCACGCCGACGAGCACAACTGCTACCTCGTGAAATCCACGGGTTATCCTGCCGCTCCGAGCGTGCTGATCTCCGGCGATCTCATCTTCGCCGGCTCGCTGGGTGGCGGCTACTTCTGCTGCCAGCGGCAGCTCCAGCACTCGCGCCGCATCATGGGTTTGCTGGGCGACGAAACCCTGATCGCCCCCGGACACGGCCCGCTGACCACCGCGGCCAACGAGAAGCGTTTCAATCCGTTTCTGTCGGCGTAGGACCGAAAGGGTTACGGATCATTTGCCGGGGTTGAACACGACTTCGATCCGATTCACCGACTGGCGCGGCAGCGTGACCTTGAGCGTGGCCGTGCCGTTCGCTCCGGGGGCGAGGGCGCGCTTCGCCACCGGGATTTTGGCCGCGGCGTCGGGCGCAAGGCTCCGAAGCAGGGGAGGGACTTCACGGGCGCACCGGTTGGGGTGAAGCCGCAGGATGAGCCCCCCGGATGGATTTCGAGGGCGAATGCCCGACACGGCAGCCTGACCAAACAAAAAGCCACCTGCTTGCGCAAAGTGGCTTACTTCAAATGGTCGGGACGGAGAGATTCGAACTCTCGACCTCTTGCTCCCGAAGCAAGCGCTCTACCAGGCTAAGCTACGTCCCGATTTCGACCGAAGGGCGGCAACCAGACCCCAAAGAAACGGGCGTAGCAAACAAAATATTGAACCGGGCCCAGAACGTCCGGTTCATCTCGCCAAAGAACCGACGAAGGCGGACAAGACGCGTAAAAAACAAAGCCGCCGCCGCGCCTTCCGCCGCCGCGGGATTTCGTCCATCGGCTGGCCTGAAATACGCTTATGACAGGCTTCATCACGATGTTCCAAATCTGTGCTCCGCTCTGCCGCGCGCGCCTGTGCAAGCCGCTCTGCCGCCGGGCAAAAAACGCTATTGCCAGAGCCGGCGGCGGTGCGCGTTGATTAACCTCCGACCAACAACCTTAGTGAGCAAAATCCGGCCATCTCCGCTCTATAATCCCGAGTTTGAACATGACGCCTGTGGCGTCGGCTTCGTCGCCCGTATCACCGGTGAACGCAGCCACGACGTGCTGGCCCGCGCCCTCGGCGCCCTGAAGGCCCTGGCCCACCGCGGCGCGATCGACGCCGATGCCATCACCGGCGACGGCGCCGGCGTGCTCACCCAGCTGCCCTACGAGATTTTCCGCGAGTATTTCGAGACCCAGAAGAAGACCGCCCCGGCCGACAACGAGCTGGGCGTCGGCATGATCTTCCTGCCGCGCGGCAACGACCTCGCCCAGGCCCACGCGCGCAAGATCGTCATCGAGGCCGTCAAGGAGGAGGGGCTCGCCTTCCTCGGCTGGCGTGAGGTGCCGGTGGACATCTCCATCCTGGGCCGCAAGGCCGCCGAGTCCGTGCCGGTCATCGCGCAGGCGCTTGTCGCGCGGCTCGAGGAACTCACCGAGGCCGAGTTCGAGCGGAAGCTGTTCCTCGCGCACATGGTCGCGGAGCGCCGCTGCCTCGCCGCGCGCATCGACGGCTTCTACGTGTGCAGCTTTTCCTGCCGCACCATCGTTTACAAGGGCCTGCTCAATGCCCCGCAGGTGCGCAAGTTCTACCCGGACCTGCGCCGCAAGGACTACAAGACGGCCTTCGCGCTCTTCCACCAGCGCTACTCGACCAACACCTTCCCGACCTGGCACCTGGCGCAGCCGTTCCGCGCCCTCGCGCACAACGGCGAGATCAACACCATCCGCGGCAACCGCGTGCGCATGGACGCGCGCGAGCGCTCGATGGCCGGCGGTGTCTGGGGCGCGCGCTTCGCCGACCTGCACCCGATCGTGCAGCCGGGCATGTCCGACTCGGCCAGCCTCGACAACGTCCTGCACACGCTGGTCCTCGGCGGCCGTTCCCCGCTCCACGCCATGATGATGATGGTCCCGATGGCGTGGGAGAAGGACAAGGCCCTCTCGCCGGAGCTGCGCCACTTTTACCGCTACCACTCGCACCTGATGGAGCCGTGGGACGGTCCCGCGGCGCTCGTGTTCACGGACGGCCGCTTCGTCGCCGCTTCGCTCGACCGCAACGGCCTGCGCCCCGCGCGCTACAAGGTCTATGACGACGGCTACTTCGTCCTCGCCTCCGAGGCCGGCGTCGTCGCCGATCTGCCCGGCCGCGTCGTCGAGTCCGGCCGCCTCGGGCCGGGCCGCATGATCGCGGTGGACCTCAAGGACAACAAGCTGCTCAAGGACGCCGAGATCAAAGCCGCCGTCGTCGCCGAAGCGCATTTCAACTACGGCGAGTGGTGCGAGAAGCACCTCGTCAACCTCCACAAGTTCGCCGAGACCTACACGAAGAAGGTCGCGGAGTCGGCCGCGCCCTTCACGCCTGCGCCGGCCGCCCTCGACCAGCAGCTGGCCTTCGGCTACGACCTCGACGAGCTTGATCTGATCCTCACGCCGCTCGCGGAGGGCCAGGAGCCTGTCGGCTCGATGGGCGACGACACGCCGCTGGCCGTGCTTTCGCGCCGGCCGCGCCTGCTCTACCAGTATTTCAAACAGCTCTTCGCGCAGGTCACCAACCCGCCGATCGACTCGATCCGCGAGAAGTCCGTCATGTCGATCCAGTCCGGCATCGGCGGCCGCCTCAATCTGTTCGAGAACCAGCCCGACTTCGACGGTCTGGTCACGCTCGATACGCCCGTGTTGCTCGACCACGAGCTCACCGCGCTTTCCGAGATCGGCTTCCTGCGCGGCCGGGTGGCGCGTTTCAGCGTGCTCTTCGATCCGGCCGCCGGGGCCGATGCGCTGGAGAACGCCCTCGCGGACCTGGCCAAGCGCGCGCTCAGCGTCGTGCAGACCCACGGGTCGCGCGTCATCATCCTTTCCGATCGCGGCGTGGGCCGCGGCCAGGTGGCCATTCCCATGCTGCTCGCGATGGGCGCGGTGCAGACCAAGCTCGTGAACGCCGGCCTGCGCCTGCGCTGCGACCTCGTGGCCGAGACCGGCGAGGCGCGCGACGTCCACCACATCGCCTGCCTCATCGGCAACGGCGCCGCCGCGGTGAACCCGTGGCTCGCGCTCGCGACCGTCCGCGACCTCGCGGCCGCCGGCAAGACCTCCGCGCCCGTCACGCCCGCGCAGGCGGAGCAGAATTTCAAGTCCGCCATCGAGGCCGGCCTGCTGAAGGTCATGGCCAAGATGGGCATCAGCACGCTGCTGAGCTACCGCGGCGCGCACATGTTCGAGGCGCTGGGCATCGGCAACAAGGTCATCGAGGACTGCTTCAAGGGCACGCCTTCGCCCATGGGCGGCATCGGCTACCGCCAGATCGCCGAGGAGACCATCGCGCGTCACGAGCGCGGGTTCCCCAAGCTCGACCCCGCCGATCCTGACCAGGTCGGCCAGGCCACCGCGCCGGCGATGCACCACGAGGGCTACTACCGCGTGAACAAGCGCGGCGAGGGCGAGTTCCACGGCTGGAATCCCAAGGTCGTCGCGGGCATGCACAAGTTCGTGCGCAACCCCGACGCCGAGGCCTACAAGACCTTCGCGACCACCGCCGACGAGCATCCGCCCGTCACGCTCAAGGACCTGCTCAAAATCAAGTTTGCCGAGCAGCCCGTCGCGCTCGACGCGGTCGAGCCGATCGAGGACATCCGCAAGCGCTTCACCACGGCCGGCATGTCGCTCGGCGCGCTCTCGCCCGAGGCGCACGAGGCGCTGGCGATCGCGATGAACCGCATCGGCGGCAAGTCCAACTCCGGCGAGGGCGGCGAGGACCCAAAGCGTTTCGTCGTGCGCGAGAACGGCGACAGCGCCAACTCCGCGATCAAGCAGGTCGCGTCGGGCCGCTTCGGCGTCACGGCCGAATACCTGTCCAACGCCCGCGAGATCGAGATCAAGATGGCGCAGGGCGCCAAGCCCGGCGAGGGCGGCCAGCTGCCCGGCGCCAAGGTCACGCCGCTCATCGCGCGCCTCCGCTACTCCGTGCCCGGCGTGCAGCTCATCTCGCCGCCTCCGCACCACGACATCTATTCCATCGAGGATCTCGCGCAGCTCATCTTCGACCTCAAGGAGGTCAACCCGCGCGCCAAGGTCTGCGTGAAGCTCGTCGCCTCCTCCGGCGTCGGCACCGTCGCCGCCGGCGTGGCCAAGGCCTACGCCGACGTCATCCTCGTCTCCGGCCACGAGGGCGGCACGGGCGCGTCGCCGCTCGGCTCGATCAAGAACGCCGGCTCCGACTGGGTGCTCGGCGTCGCCGAGGCCCACCAGGTGCTCATGATGAACGGTCTCCGCAGTCGCGTCGTGCTCCGCACCGACGGCGGCATGAAGACCGGCCGCGACATCGTCGTCGCCGCGCTGCTTGGCGCGGAGGAGTTCAACTTCGGCACTTCGGCGCTCATCGCCGCCGGCTGCGCGATGTTCCGCGTCTGCCACCAGAACACCTGCCCGGTCGGCGTCGCCACCCAGCGCGAGGACTTGCGCGCGAAGTTCCGCGGCAAGCCCGACAACGTCATCGCCTACTTCAACGCCGTGGCCGAGGAGGTGCGCCGCTACCTCGCGCGCCTCGGGGCCAGGACCCTCAACGAGGTCATCGGCCGCGTGGACCTGCTCGAGCAGATCGACGATCCCGCCAACCCGAAGACCCGCCTGATCAACCTTTCCGGCGTGCTCCACGATCCCGATCCGAGCGGTCAGTCTGAGCGCCACCACACGCGCGAGCGCAACGCCCGTTTCGGCAACGAGGGCACGCTCGACGAGGCCATCGTGATCGAGGCCCGCGACATCATCACCGGCCACGCGGCCAAGCTCACCGGCCGCTACAAGGTCGAGAACGCCAACCGCGACGTCGGCACCTACCTCTCCGGCCAGATCGCCTACGCGCGCGGCAACAACGCGCTGCCCCCCGGCACGGTTGACCTCCAGTTCACCGGCAGTTCCGGCCAGAGCTTCGGCGCCTTCCTCGTGCAGGGCGTGCGGCTCCGCCTCATCGGCGAGGCCAACGACTACGTCGGCAAGGGCATGGCGGGCGGCGAGATCATCGTCCACCCGAAGCCCGTCGAGAAGTTCGTTTGGCGCGACAACGCCATCGTGGGCAACACCTGCCTTTACGGCGCGACGGGCGGTTCGCTCTTCGCCGCTGGCCGCGGCGGCGAGCGTTTCGCCGTCCGCAACTCCGGCGCCACCGCCGTCGTCGAGGGGGTGGGGGACCACGGTTGCGAATACATGACCCGCGGCACCGTCGTCGTGCTCGGCGAGGTCGGCCTCAACTTCGGCGCCGGCATGTCCGGCGGCCTGGCCTTCGTCTATGACGAGCAGGGCAGCTTCTCCGACCGCTACAATCCCGCCCTCATCCGCCCGGTGCGTCTCGAAGACGCCGCGGAAAGCACCGCGGTGCGCCGGCTCGTCGCCCTTCACGCCGAGCTGACCGGCAGCCCGCTGGCCGCCTTCCTCGCCGCCAACTGGGCGGCCGAGTCCGGCAAGTTCTGGAAGGTCGTGCCGCTGCCACCGACCGCCGACTGGCCGCTGCCGGTTTACCGTTTCGAGGAGTTCGGCGCCCAGCCCGCCGCGACCGCCTCCGTCCAGACTTAGTCACATCCCACCTCTTTACTTGCCTCCGCCCCGCGGGGGCCGTTTCGTCGCCTCTCACCATCACGATGTCCGGCCAACTTTTCTCTTCCATGTCCAATACCACCGCTCCCACCGGCCGGCCCGGCAAGCAGGGCCTTTACGATCCTTGGTTTGAACACGATGCCTGCGGCGTCGGCTTCATCGTGGACATGAAAGGCCGCAAGACGCACAAGATCGTGGCCGACGGCCTCCAGATCCTGCGCAACCTGGACCACCGCGGTGCGAGCGGCGCCGAGATCAACACCGGCGACGGCGCCGGCATCCTCATCCAGGTCCCCCACAAGTTTTTCGCCGACATCGGCAAGACCCTGCGTTTCACCCTCCCCGAGGTCGGCAACTACGGCGTCGGCCTGATCTATCTGCCACGCAACGCCACCGTCCGCCGCAAGGTCGAGGAGCGTTTCGAGCAGGTCGTGCAGTCCGAGGGCTGCAAGTTCCTCGGCTGGCGCACCGTGCCGACGAAGAACGCCTCGCTGGGCGACACCGCAAAGTCCTCCGAGCCGTTCATGCGCCAGGCCTTCATCGAGCGCCCCGAGGGTGCCGACGAACTGGCCTTCGAGCGGAAGCTCTACGTCATCCGCAAGCGCGCCTACAGCGACATCCGCACCTCCACGCTCGCCGGTGCCGAGGCCTGGTATGTGGCGTCCCTCTCCGCCCGCACCCTCGTTTACAAGGGCATGCTCACCACCGACCAGGTGGACAACTACTTCCCCGACCTGAAGCACCCGGCGATGGAGTCGGCGCTGGCGCTGGTCCACTCGCGCTTCTCGACCAACACCTTCCCGAGCTGGGAGCGCGCGCATCCCTACCGTTACCTCGCGCACAACGGCGAGATCAACACCCTCCGCGGCAACATCAACTGGATGCACGCCCGCCAGGCCCTCTTCGAGAGCCCGCTTTTTGGTGACGACATCAAGAAGATCCTCCCGATCGTGAACCCCAACGGTTCCGACTCGTCGATGTTCGACAACACGCTCGAGCTCCTCGTGCTCGCCGGCCGCCCGCTGGCGCACGCGATGATGATGATGATTCCCGAACCGTGGTCCAACCACGAGTCGATGGACCCGGACCGCCGCGCGTTCTACCAGTATCACTCCTGTCTCATGGAGCCGTGGGACGGCCCCGCCTCGATGGGCTTCACCGACGGCCGCCAGATCGGCGCCATCCTCGACCGCAACGGCCTGCGCCCCTCCCGCTACTACGTCACCAAGGACGGCATTGTCGTCATGGCCTCCGAGGCCGGCGTGCTGGAATTCCCGCCCGAGGACATCGTGCAGAAGGGCCGCCTGCAGCCCGGCCGCATGTTCCTCGTCGATACCGAGCAGGGCCGCATCATCGAGGACGAGGAGATCAAGCGCGCCATCTGTTCCGCGCAGCCCTACGCCGAGTGGATCAAGGAACACCTCGTCCACCTCAGCGACCTGCCCCCGGCCCCGACGGTCGAGGTGCCGGATCATGAGACGCTGCTCCAGCGCCAGATCGCCTTCGGCTACACCTTTGAGGATGAGCGCGTCATCATCGCCCCCATGGCCAAGGATGGCGTCGAAGCCATCGGCTCGATGGGCAACGATTCCGCCCTCGCGGTCCTCTCCAACAAGCCGCGCCTGCTCTACGATTATTTCAAGCAGCTCTTCGCCCAGGTCACCAACCCGCCGATCGACTCGATCCGCGAGGAGATCGTCACCTCCGCCGAGTCGCGCCTCGGTTCCGAGGGCAACCTGCTCAACCCGCAGCCCACGGCCGCCCGCCGCGTCGAACTGAAGTGGCCCGTCCTCACCAACGAGGAGTTCGCCAAGATCCGCCGCACCAACCTGCCCGGCCTCAAGACCGGCGTGCTGCCCATCCTCTTCCGCGTCGCCCGCGGCGAGAAGGGCCTCGCCAAGTCCATGGAGGAGCTCTCCGTCATGGCCCGCCGCATGATCGAGGAGGAAGAGGTCAACGTCATCATCCTCAGCGATCGCGGCGTCACGCGCGACTTCGCCCCCATTCCGTCGCTGCTGGCCGTGGCCGGCCTGCATCACTACCTGATC
>JAUPWC010000352.1 GCA_030916665.1 Verrucomicrobiota bacterium | reverse complement strand
CAATATCGGAGGCACCGAGCTCGGCGTCCTTGAGGCAGTTTTTGAAAGGCTGGAAGCAGCGTTCGAAGAGGCTGTCGCAGATCTGCTCCATCTTCGCGCGCGAGAGCTGCACGTTGAGGTGCTTCGGGCCCGAGGCGTCGGCGGTGATGAAGGGCAGGTTGATGTCGTAGGTGGTGGCGGAAGAGAGGGCGATCTTGGCCTTCTCGGCCTCTTCCTTCAGGCGCTGGAGGGCCATGGCGTCCTTGCGGAGATCGATGCCGTTCTCCTTCTTGAAGGTGTCCACGAGCCAGTTGATGATGGTCTCGTCCCAGTTGTCGCCGCCGAGGTGGGTGTCACCGTTGGTGGCCTTCACCTCGAACACGCCGTCACCGATCTCGAGGATGGAGACGTCGAAGGTGCCGCCGCCGAGATCGAACACGGCGATCTTCTCGTCCTTCTTCTTGTCGAGACCGTAGGCGAGCGAGGCGGCGGTGGGCTCGTTGATGATGCGGAGCACCTCAAGGCCGGCGATCTTGCCGGCGTCCTTGGTGGCCTGGCGCTGGGCGTCGTTGAAATAGGCGGGCACGGTGATCACGGCCTGCGTGACCTTTTCACCGAGGTAGGCCTCGGCATCGGCCTTGAGCTTCGCGAGCACGAAGGCGGAAATCTGCTGCGGGGCGAAGGTCTCGGTCTTGTCGCCGGCCTGCACCTCGATGTAGGCGTCGCCGTTTTTGCCCTCGACGACCTTGAACGGCATGTTGGCGGCCTCGGCCTTCACCTCGGTGAACTTGCGGCCGATGAAACGCTTCGCGGAAAAGATGGTCTTCTTCGGGTTGGTCACGGCCTGGCGCTTGGCGGCTTGGCCGACGACGCGCTCGCCGGTCTTCGTGAACGCCACGATGGACGGCGTGGTGCGTGCGCCCTCGGCGTTCGGGATGACGACGGGCTCGCCGCCCTCCATGATCGCCATACAGGAATTCGTGGTGCCCAGATCGATACCGAGAATCTTGCTCATACCCGTGCTCTAGCTGGCGATGTGCCCTCAACAGGCAGATTTACGATTAATCACTTATGATTAATGACTTAATTATTTTATAGATCGATTTGAGCTGAGCAAAAATCGGGCATAACGGGCCGTGGTGTCACACTTGGCGAGAGACGTGACACACAGGTGGGACACACAGTTGGCACAGTTTCCAGCTGTAGCGGCGGTCTATGACCGCCGGCCCCAGGCAACCGGCGCCCAGAGAGCGCGCCACTTCAACTCACTCCCCCACCCGATCCGCCCCGGCGTAGAGGTTCATGCGACCGTCGCGGAGGAAACCGACCAAAGTCTGGCCGTTGCTGCGGGCAAAATCCACGGCCAGGCTGGTCGGGGCGGAGATGGCCGCGATGAACGCGATGCGCGCCGCGAGGGCCTTCTGCACGATCTCGAAGGCCACGCGCCCGCTGACGAGCAGGACCACCCGGGAAGGGTCGATGCGTCCGCCAAGCAGCAGGTGGCCGAGCACCTTGTCCACGGCGTTGTGCCGGCCGACGTCTTCGCGCGAAACGAGCAATCTGCCTTCGGCGGAAAACAGACCGGTCGCGTGCAAGCCGCCCGTGAGTTGGAAAGTTTCCTGGGCGGCGGCGAGTGCAGCGGGCATTTTCTCGAGAACATCGGCCGCAATCCGCGGTCCCTCGTCGAGCGAGAGCGAAGGATACTTCGCCTGCACGGCGGCGATGGTGGCCTTGCCGCAGAGACCGCAACTGCTGGCGGTGAACACGTGGCGCGTGAGCCGCGCGAAGTCCACGGCCTCGGGGCGCGCGAGTTTAACGTCCACGATGTTGGGCTCGAGTGCTCCGCCCTTCTTCGCTGCGGCGGGCGTAATGGCTACGATGTCGTCGCGTCGCGTGACGACGCCCTCGGTAAGGAGGAAACCGGCAGCGAGTTCCTCGTCGTGGCCCGGCGTGCGCATGGTCACGGCGACGGGCCGGCCCTCGACGCGGATTTCCAAGGGCTCCTCGACGGCGAGGTCATCGCGCTCCTCGGCCGGAGCCAAACCGGTCCGCCGCCGTTGCACGGTGCGGGGGACGTGGGAAGTGGGAGAGGAAGCCTTGGCTTTCACTGGCATGTCATCCTGTGTGAAGCGAAGGATCCAGATGCCCGGATATCACGTCCGCTATCCCCTGGATTCTTCGCTGCGCTCAGAATGACAGGCAAAGGGAATCTATCCGCTTTCATCCGTGAATCCGTGGTTATGCGATCTTCTCGATCCGCACGTGCGCATTGTAGTCGGGCACGCCGCCGCCGCGGTCGGCGACGCCGCGGCGGATGAGGTGGTTGCCCTCGGGCCAGTGGATCTGGAGGTTGCCCGGCGCGAGCGGGGCGAGGAACACGCGGCCTTCGTAGCGGCCGCGGTCGTTGACGAGCGCGACACGGTCGCCGTGCATGAGGTGCAGGCGCGCGGCGTCTTCCTCGTTCATGAGGATGGCGTCGCGCGCAGCGCCGTTGAGCGGGTCCACCTCGGCGTAGATGAGCGTGTTGAACTGCTTGCCGCGGCGCGTGCTGACGTGGAACACCCCCTCGGGGCGTGGCGCGCGATCCGGCAGTTCAACGACGGCGAAGCGCGCGCGGCCATCCTCGGTCGGGCACACGCCGCCGGCGCAGAGGTGCGGGCCGCCGTATTGGAAGGCGTCGCCTGTCTGCTTGAGATGCTGGACGCCGTCATAGAAGGGCACGACGCGCGCGATCTCCTCGCGCATTTCCTGACCGGTGTGGCAGCCGAGCAGCTCGGCGCGCTCGGGGCGGGCGGAGGCGGCAACCTGCAGCAGGATGCGCCACTCGGCGCGGGCCTCGCCGACTTCGCGCGTGATCTCCGGCGTGAACATCACGCGGCGTTCCGTGCTCGTCTCGGTGCCGCCGTCGTCCTGTTCGTAGCGCGTCTTGGCCGGCAACAGAATCACTTCGTCGGCCGGATCGAGCAGCATCTGGTCGGTGAGCATGATGTCCTGATGGACGCGGAACGGCACACGCGAGAGCGCCTCGGCGACGTGATCGGGATCGGGCAGCGTGCGCAGGAAGTTGCCACCGATCATGTAGAACGCATCGAGTTCGCCGCGATACGACGCCTCGACCATCTCCGTTGCCGTGATCCCGGGCCAATCGGGCACGGGAAAACCGTAGTGCGCGCTGAGCGCGGCGGCGTTCTCGGCGTTGACGGTCTTGCCGCTGGGGAAGGCCGTGGAATAGGCGCCCATCTCCGCGCCGCCCTGCACGGAGGAGTGGCCGCGGATCGGCATGACGCCGCATTTGTCGCGCCCGAGGAAACCGCGGGCGAGGGCGAGGTTGAGGATCATGCGGACATTGTCCGCGCCCCACTCGTGCTGAGTGATGCCCATGCTCCACACGAAGACGCCGGTGCGAGCATTGCCGATGAGATCGGCGAACTCGATGATGCTCGCGCGCGGGAGCCCGGCGCCCTTTTCGAGTTCGGCCCAGTCGAGCGACCGCGCGCGCGCCTCGAGTTCGGGCCAGTCGTTGGTATGCGCGTCCACGAAGGCGCGGTCAACGCGAGCGGTTTCGACGAGGTGCTTGAGCGCGCCGTAGAGGAACAGGATGTCGCCGCCCTGCCCGACCGGAAACCAGTAGTCGGCGAGGTCCGAGCCGAAGAACGCGCTGCTGGCGGTCGAGGGCACCCAGTAGCGCTGCATGCCGGGTTCGAGGTAGGGGTTCACGAGAATGACCTTCGTGCCGCGCTCCTTGGCAAGGTGCAGGTATTTGGTGGAGACGGGCTGGTCGTTGGCGGGATTGGAGCCGAAGAACACGACGACGTCCGTGCCCCACCAGTCGGTGTAGCTGCAGGTGGTGGCCGCGAGCCCGAGCATGTGCTTCATCGCCGCGGTCGAGGGCGAGTGACAGAGGCGCGCGGCGTTGTCGACGTTGTTGGTGCCGAGGAAACGCGCGACCTTCTGAGCGGCGTAGTAGATTTCGTTGGTCACCCCGCGCGCCGTGACGAAGAAGGCCATGCGCCGGGCGTCGGTCGCGCCGAGGCGGGCGCCGATCGTGGCGAGCGCCTGGCACCAGGAGATGCGCGTGAACCCCTTCTCCCCGCGGCGGCGACGCATCGGATAGGCCAGACGCCCGAGCTGCCGCAGCTCGCGGTTGTCCATTTTTTTCAACGACTCCACGTCGGCCAGCTCGTTGGCATCCATCGCCGGCATGGTGTTCAGCCGGAGAAGATTTAGTCGCGTCATGCACAGATGGACGCCGTCGATCGTCCAGTCGTGCAGACCGGCCACACCGAGCGCGCAGCCGTCGCACACACCCCGGCTGAGGACCTTCCACGCGTAGCCGAGGTTGTCGCGGTTGTCCCACACGACTTTCATCATGTCGCGAAAGTGCTTCGGCTTGGTGTGGCCGAGGCCGAACGGCGAGAGGCGGCGAAGACGGTCACCCGGGGGCGTGACGAGGCGGTGCGTGGACATGGGGGACGGGCGGCGAGAGGCTTCCGGCGGGGCGCGGGGGAAGCAACCCTGAACCATGACGCATGCCGGTCATTATGACCGGGTTGATGGACTAAACCTTTCCCGTTTTGAGCCGATGAACAGGTCAACGGTTGCGCAGCCTCTCCCCACAACGGAGAATCTCGCACCGGCCCAACCGCAACCTTGTCCAAGGAGCTGCACACCTCTTTCCGGCCCGCCTGGGGCCTGCTCTGGCTTTGCCTGATCGCGGGCGGCTTCAGCCTGCCGGCGACGCTGGGGGCTGTCACGCTGGAGGAGCTGCTCACGCAGCCCAAACTGACGCCCAAGAAGTTTGCGGGCTACTTCGGCGGCTTCCGCTACGAGTTCAGCGGGCCGATCCAGTCGGCCGGCACTTTCCTGGCGCGGGAAAAGGGCGATTGTGACGATTATTCCGTCCTAGCGGCCCATGTCCTCGCCCAACACGGATACACCACCCGACTCATCCACGTCCGCCTCGCCGGCCGCGTCGCCCACGCCGTCTGCTACGTGGACGAGGCCAAGGCCTACTTGGACTACAACAACCGCAACGTGTTCTTCACCCTCACCCGCTCCGGCCCCGATATCCGCGACATCGCATCCAAGGTTGCGCAATCGCTGGAAGCCAGTTGGACTACGGCATCGGAATTCACCTACTCCTACACGACCCGGCGCAAGACGATGATCGCCACGGTTTCGCAGACCGGCGGTGTTGAAACGGCCACCCCTCCCCAATCCTCACCCTTCAATGTCGACTGATCCCGGTCCCATTCCCCTGCAGGATGATCGCACCTACCGGCGCGTGCTGGTATTCTTCACGCTGATTCTCGCCGTGCTGGTCTTCGTCGTGGTCGCCTCCCTGCGCAACCTCAGCCGCTCCGTCGCCACGAGCGACTGGGTCAACCACACGCACGCGCTCATCAACGAACTCGATGCCCTCCAGCCCACCCTGCACGCCGCCGAGGGTGACCTGAACAAATATCTGCTCACCGCCGACGCCCGCGACCAGTCCGCCTACCAGGAAAAATTCGCGGATCTCGGCGAAAAGGTGGATGTCATCCGCGCGCTCACCGCCCGCGCCCCGGAGGAACAGAAACTTTTCGCGCCGGTGGCCGACCTGCTTGAGCGCCGCGCCGCCCACGCCAGCCGCCTCGCCACGCTGAAGAACTCGGGCGACCAGGCCGCCCTGAAAAACGCCCTCGCCGAGGACGCCGCCCGCGGCGAGCCCCATGATCTCGGCCGGCTCATCGAGCGCTTCCGCGAACACCAGACCAAACTGCTCACGGAGCGCGACCGCACGTCTTTCCAACAGGCCCAGACCACCCGCTGGACCGTGATCGGCGGCCTCGTCTTCAACATTCTGCTCCTCGTCGGCGCGGCCTGGCTGATCCGCGACGACCTCGCCGCCCGCCGCCGCGCCGCCCGACTGCTCCAGCAGTCCAACGAGGAACTCGAGGCAAAGGTCCGCCAACGCACCTCCGAACTCACGGTCGCCAACGAAAAACTGCTCTCGCGCAACATCGAGGACCGCTGGGCGAAACAGGCCCTAGAGCACCAGAACCGCTACAACCTGCTGATCATCGATTCGATCTCCGACTCCGTCCTCGTCATCACCCGGCTCATGAACGTCTCGCGGATGAACCCCGCCTGCGTGCACCTGACCGGCCACGAGCCCTCCGGCCTGATCGACAAGCCGCTCTCCACGGTGTTGCGCCCGGCCGACAGCAACGGCGCGCCCGCCACTTTCGATCCGCTGGCCCGCGCGCTGGCCGACGGCCACGAATTGCGTGACAAACCGGGTTTTGTGGCCACCAAGGGTGGACAATCCGTGCCGGTGCGCATCAACATCTACCCGCTCCGTGACCGCGACAAGGTTGTCGGCGGCGTCGTTGTCCTTCAAACTCAGGCTCCTTCCTCCTCATGAGCGCCACCCGTCCTCCCTTCGACACCTCCGGCTTGACGCCCGCCGCGCCACGCTCCGGGCGGCACATTCTCGTCATCGACGACGAGCAACCGATCCTCGACCTTCTGCAGGAATACCTCTCCGCCCACGGCTACCGCGTGAGCACCGCGAGCAACGCCCACCAAGCCAAGAGCGTCGTCGAGAAGGAGGCGCCGCACCTCATCATCTCCGACCTGCAGCTTGAAGACACCGACGGCCTGCAGCTGATCGAACAGCTGCGGGTGGTGCTGCCCCGCACACCGGTCATTTTGCTCACGGGCGTGCTCTTCGACTCGAATGTCATCGAAGACAACCTCAAGTGGAAGATCTCGTGCTACGTCAGCAAGACCGCCCCGTTGCAGGACCTGATGAAGGAGATCCAACGCCTCATCAACGGTTGATAATTCGGCGCCGGCCGTTTCAGTAAGCGTCATGGAATCGCTCCAGGTGCCCGAGACCTTGCCCGTGATGACGCTGCTAAAAACGGTGTTCTTCCCGCAGGCCCTGATGCCCCTGCACATCTTCGAGCCCCGCTACCGGCAGATGTTGCGCGACGTGCTCGCCCGCGACCGGCTGTTCGCCGTGGCCTGCCTCGATCCCGCCGGCACCGTCGCCGCCGAGCCCGCCCACACCGTCGCCACCGTCGGCATCATCCGCGCCTGTCAAAAGTCCGACAACGACACGTCCAACCTGCTCCTGCAAGGCGTGTGCCGCGTTGAGATCCAGTCCATCGTGCGCGAGCAACCCTATCGGCTGATCTCCGTGCGACCACTGTCCACCGTGAGCGGAGGCAGCCACACCCAGCTCGAAGAAGAACGACTTGAAGTGATGCGTCTGCTCAATCTGCGGCGCCGCCTCGGAACCCCTTCGCCCCAAGGCATGACGCAGTTCCTGGAGAGCATCGAGGATGTGGACACCTTCGCCGATGTTGCCGCGTTCAACCTGTGTGAAGACGGCGAGTTCAAGCAGTCCTTGCTGGAGGAACTCGACACGCGTCGCCGCCTCCAACGCTTCGCCGCCCACCTCAAGGCCGAGATCAAGGAGCAGAAATTTCGCCGCAAACTGCAGGGCCGGCTGACGGACGACCACATCGCGGACAATTGAACGGGGATCGTCGCGGGCTATTGTCGCATCTTGCTGAAAGCCCGCCCCGAGGGTGATTTGAGATACTTCTCGAACACCGCGGCTCTGCTCCGATCACGAAAGTCGATTGCCGTCTTGATTCGCCATGGCTTCAGCTTGGCGGTGTGAGGAACGCCTCCGGCATTATGTTTGGTCAACCGAACCGAAAGATCATCGGTCAGGCCGACATAGAATCCTCCGGATGGCGCCAAGGATTTCAGAATATAGACATAGACGAACTCGTTCATGAGGATACGGCCAGTCGTTATTGTTCAATTCTTCGTGAGGCCTGTGACCGAGGCCCGTCACTGCCCGTTGGGCTTCGACGCGGCAGCCTTCGCCAAGCGCTTCATAGATCCTTTGTGGACTACGTCTGCCAAGCTGGCTTGCCGAACCTTAGCCCGCAGAGAGAATGCTGGTGGACCGGATCGGGATCAAACCGACGACCTCGTCGTTGCGAACGACGCGCTCTATCAACTGAGCTACCGGCCCCCAAGCGAACGGCTTTTGTGTAGGACGCTCCGGCCGGAGTAAAACACAATTTTCCTCCGGCGCTTCCCGCTCACTGAGCGCGATTTAACCCCACCGCAATATTGGCCCCTAATTTGCTGTTGCGAGGCACCGGACGGAGGAGGGATACAGCCTTCTCCTTCCCTTAACCTATAACAGAAATCAAAACATGAAAAAGCCCGCTCCGAAGTCCGCCGCCACCAAGCCCGTGAAGAAAGCCGCTCTCGCCAAGAAGGTTCCGGCCAAAAAGCCCGCCGCTCCCGCCAAGAAAAAATCCGCCGTGGCCGAGCCGCCTTCCACGTTCATTTCCGCCCAGATCGACATCGGCTTCGGCAACCACCTCACCCTCCGCGGCGAGGGCCCCGGCCTCAGCTGGGACAAGGGCCTCGTCATGGACAACGTCGGCCACAGCCTCTGGACCGCTTCAATCAGCAAAGCCACCAAACCGGTCGCGTTCAAATTGCTGGTCAACGATCTGAGCTGGAGCACCGGTCCCGACTTCGTCGTCGAGCCCGGCCAGAGTATCACGGTTTACCCGAGCTTCTAATCCCGGCGTCTGACGCCAGTTGCGGCATTGGCCGCGTTTCGCGCGCCAGCGGCTGCCGACTGCCCACCAAGTTATACTTGTGCCGCCGGATGCCGGCGGGGACCCTCCCACATGTCCCGCCCGCTCCCGCCCAGCCCCCATCTGCCGACCCCGCCCGCGCAGATGGACGCCCGTGCGCTCACGGCGCACGGCGAGGATCGCGGCGCCGGGTTCTACCTGACCGCTCTCACCTACGCGCACCATCTCTGGCAGCGTGGACTCGCCGCGCGCGCCGTGTTGTCGCTCGACCGCGCACTGGGCGCGGATCTGCGGGGTGAAGAGCCGGTCCTGCGGGAGTGGCCGCTACCGTATGCCGCGCAGGCATGGTTTCTCCGCCACGCGCCGGCCGACGTCTTCATCGGGAACCCGCGCGTGCATTTCCAGCACCTCGCCGACCGAATGAACGAGCCGCGCCGTGAACAACGCCGCTGGCGCATCTGGGCCTGCTGGGCGATCTGCCGGGTGGTGCGTCCCGAGTTCCCCTCCGATCCCAAGCATGGCGTCACCGAACCTGACCGGAGCGAAATCGCCCGCCGGCTGGAGCTTCACGGCATTCCCGGAGAAGCACCCTTCTGGATCAGCGTGATGGAGGGCTGCCTGAACGGTCCTGAAAAATAGTTAGAGCCGGCCCGGCATCGCACTGGTAAGGCTGACGCACATTACCCCACCTATGCGCTTGCCCCTACTCCGTGCCGCCTGGGCCCTGGCTCTGTCCTCGGCCCTCTTCTGCCCAGCAAAAGTCCATGAATGGAAGGACCCCCAAGGTAACTCCTTCAAGGCTGAAGCCGTCGAGGCTTACGGCCCCTTCGCCTTGTTCCGGACGCCCAACGGCGCGGGCAAACGGCTGCCATGGCGAGCGCTCACCGCCGAAGATTGCGTGAGTTTTGATGAACTGGCCGAAGCGAAGACCGTCGCGGCGAACCGCTGGTCGGAAAGCACCGGCCTGCTGACCGGCCGCCTGCGCGGCCACCTGCGCTATTTCGAGGAGGTGACGCTGGCCATCGCCAATCTCGAAACCCTGCCGGAGCCGGAACTGCTGATCGTGTTCTACGTCGAGAACTCGGCCAGCGGCTCCTGGGACATGATCTCCAAATCCCTCGAACCCTACAAAGTCCTCATGGCCAGGCATCCGGGGGCAGTTGCCGCCATGCAATATGGCGTGAATCACGGCGCCCAGGAACACCGCGACATGGCCTTTCGCTCCAAAGCCCCCTGGTGGCTGCTGGACTACGACGAGCAGCGCCGCATCAGCGCGCTCTTCCGCCTGTCCCCTCGGCGCAGTGAATTCGCGGTGTTTGCCCTTTCACGGAACGGTGTGCCCATTTTGGGAGCCACCAATCCCGATGAGGCCGCGCTCCACAAGTTTTTTGCCGAAGTTGACGGCGTCCTGACGCTGCTGCGTCCCGGCAATCCGCAGGGGTGGCCCGATCGCGCGCACTACCTTTCTGCGCTCCACGCCAAACGTCACCAGCAGGACGCAGCCGGCCCGATCCTTGTGGGCGACCCGCTCGTGCCCCATCGCTTGAAGCAGGCGGGCATCATGCTCGTGGAGGCCACCATCGAGGTGGGCGCCGACGGCAAGGTAACCTCGGTGCAGGTCAAGGAGGACGGCTCGATTCCCACCAAGGTGATCCCTGATCTGGCACGGCCCCTCCAAAGGTCCGCCGTCTTTGTTCCCGCTGTGAACAAAGGCCAGTTCGTGCCCGGCACCTTTAACTACCGGCTGGTGATGCAGCCCTGATTCGGCATCCGGCGGGTGCCCCGCCCCCCCCGGCCCTGATCAACGGCTCAGGCCGACTTGCGGCGCGCAGCCAGCCGCTGCGCCAACGT
>JAUPWC010000351.1 GCA_030916665.1 Verrucomicrobiota bacterium | reverse complement strand
GGCTCACCCAAGGCCCCGCTCCCTCCGATCCGCACGGCCCGCCTCGGAGGGTATGAGGCGCCGCTAGCAAGGTGCTGTCGAAGTGCAAAGCGTGCTATTGCCTCATCAGCCCGTATGGCTGCTCGTAAGGGCGCCAGTAGCGGCCAGCGTTGCGCAGCGCCGGTTGAGTAGCGGTGAGCCGCGCCCGCGTTGAACCCACAGACGCGCGGAACCAGAGCACCAGAGAGTCAACCGCCGTGTGCCCCTTGACGCCGGCCTCGTCAAGCGCAGTCCGCAGCTTGTCGTGTTCCTGCGCGGACAAGGATGCGCAGTGCGCCGAGAAGACAGCAGCCAACTCAGCGGCGGTCTGGTCGGCGAGCAGGGGCCGCGCGGTGCCAAGGCCCATGGCTTTGACGGCCGCTGCGGCTGCGCGGGCCAGCGGTTCCCGGTCGAAGTGGTGGGGATGGCGGTACTGGCGCCTCCGCGGCACGGCGGTTCCCTCCTGTCGGACTAACTGGGCATAGCGAAAGCCCAGGCGCGGCGGCGCCTGGGCTTCGGGGGAAATCGTAAGCCCGGGAAGTGGCCAGAATCAGGTTAAGTAGAAGCGGCGGGGCCACTAGCACCAGCGCCGAGGCGGGGCTCCACCAGCCGGCGGCAAGGCAGTGGTTTCTGCGCCCGGTGGGGGCTGTAGAGCATTCAGTTGAACGGGTCGGCGTAGTGCCCGCGGTCGGAGCGGTCGGGCACACCACCGTCGCCGGTGTGGACATAGCCGCCATATTCGGGATCCAGGCCGACCTGGGTGCCGCACGTCGCACACACCGGCGAATCCGAGGACGCCGCCCCGACGGTCCAGCCCACCAGTTCCATTTTCCGGCCGGTCTGCGGGTCGATGGGTGTGCCCACCACATCAACCTCCTGCCACGGCTGCATCACTGTCTCGCCGGATTCGGCGACGTACACCAAAAACATTGCGCCCGTTTGAATCATCACCGCTCCTTCGCCCCGCTTCGGTGAGTACGCCGCGCGGACGCACCCGGATCACGTCGTTGACCGACACCCCGATTCTACCGGCCAGGTGTGTCAGGAATCCGCGATACGCTTGACACACGCAAGGATTGCTACCACGGCGTGCCAACCCTGGAGACGGGGGATACGACCGGTCCCGCGAGGCCCGGCCTTAACGAAGGAGATCTCCCATGACGGAAATCGTCGCCATTGCCGGTACTTCCCGAATAAGAGAAGGGAAGACCATCGTGAACAACACCGCCGCCGCTTCCGCGGCACCTCTTGCCGACCTCGGAGACGACGAGCTGGTCATCGAGACCCGCACCGCCTGGTTCACCGCCCTGACCAGCAACACCTTCGCCGGCATTCGGGACTGCCAGGCCGAAGCGCTGCGCCGCGGCAAGCCTCACCTCTACGACCAGGGCTACATCGAGTTCTGGCTGGGCATCGGCGCCCCGGCGAGCGAAGCGGCCTGAGCGTGCCCACCCAGTCGTGCAGGGTGGCCGGCGCTCGGCAACCTGCCGCGGTTGGCGCCCCGCGCACTACATGCAGCAACGGGACCGCCAGATCGACCGCCACAACGTCCACCTCGACAAAGCGGGGGTGACCTAGACCAGCTCGGTCCCGGCCCGGATCAAAACGAGCACGACCTTTCCTCGTAAAGGCGCAGCCACGACCCGATCTGCATTGCGGCGAGTTGCGACCTGTCCGGGGCCGGGGCCGAGCACAACGCGCGGTTGCTCACCTCGAGGCTTAGATGCCGTCGAGATCCCGTGCGTCATCAGGCACGTTTTCTTGCGCTACGAGGTCCCGCCAGGTAGCGGCAACGGCCATCCACTTATCGGCGGCTGTCTGGAATTGGGCCATTGCGCCGACGGATTTTTGCACGAGCTCTGCGGATGCCTCGGCAGCACTTTTGTAGGCTTCGCCGGCATCAAGGGTTGCGGAATTGAGTGCCAGGATGGCTTCGATCCGGTTCCGGTCGGCGCGACGCGCGGCCTCCAGGGAGGCTAGGCGCTCGGCCCAGCGGGTCCGGTCGTCCTCCCACGCCGCGGTGACGTCCTCGAGCTGGCGGCGGAGAATGGCGTTCTCCTGTTGCAGTTGCCGTGTGTCCTCGGAGACCAGGAGGTCTTTGTGGATCCACCACCGACCATTAGCGGGATGCCGGCCGGCATCTTCTTTGAAATCGCCGCGCTTGATTCGGTTCTTGACGGTGTCGATGGAGCAGCCGAGTAGCTGTGCGGCCTCGCCGGTAGTGACCGTGGGCCGCGCGGGGTCGGGCATTCGCGTGAAGCTCACCGATGCCGCCCCCTATCGCTTCTCCAGGCGGGGTGCGCCCCGCTTATTTCGTGGCTTGAACTGCTTGTTCGTACTTTATGCCAGTTAGCGACGCGACACGCCGCGCGGTTAACCGTGTCGTGGCGGATAACCGTGCAACGATTGTGCCACGAACCACGAAGTTCGCAGGTCATAACCAATAACGGTTCACGGAAGGCGGCGGGGCGATGGCCGAGTCGGCGGCAACGAAGGCAGTCAGCGTGGAGGGATCTCCCGCGAAGGCCGCGGCCAGAAGTGAGAAGCGGCAACGCTCCAACCTGCTCGGTTTGCGGCTGCTGCCCGAGGAGCGTCAGCGTCTTGAGGAGGAGGCCAACCGTCGGGGCTTCCGCAGCGCCCAGGAGCTCGTGCTCGATCAGCTGCGGCCGGTTCTCACCGCGGCGTCCTAACTACTCCTTCTCCATCGAGCCGGCCGGCCCTGCGATTTTCTGCGCGCCCGCCGCGCCCGCGTGTCGCGGCGGTTAACCGCCGCTGGGCGTGGGACTATCCCAATGGTCACACCAACCACACCATGGGAAGGTTCCACATGAGCACCCGATTCGCGCGAGCACCCAGCTCCTCGTAGCGCTCCCTCTGCAAGCCGAAAACCTCTGCAGCAACTGGCTGTTGACGGCCCCGGCTCTAAATCCCCCACCAATTACGCAATTTCTCAGGGTGGTTGACGCTACCCAAAAACGGCCACGGCCAAAGGAATAGCGGCAAGGGGAGGAGGCCGGCGCAGAGGCTGCTCAGGCACAACTCAATACCGGCACCACAACTGCTTCCAGAAACACCGAGGCCCCCAGCTAGCGGGCTAGGGGCCTCGATCTGAAGTTGCGGGATTCGAGCGCCAACTCGACTCCCAGTGGGTTTGCACCCCTCCCCGAAGGGATCGTCATGAACCGACGTTCTCATGATAGTTCACGCCCTCAAACAGCACCCGGCGGCGCGCGCTTTCGTGACGAAAATTGTTATGCAAAAACGGCTTCGGGCCGCACCGCCGACGTAGTCGAGCTGCGCCCCCGGGTCGAT
Organism: Verrucomicrobiota bacterium; assembly: GCA_030916665.1. Taxonomy (GTDB): domain Bacteria; phylum Verrucomicrobiota; class Verrucomicrobiia; order Opitutales; family Opitutaceae; genus Lacunisphaera. The sequence continues at coordinate 581 of JAUPWC010000351.1, read as the reverse complement.
TACCACTCCGCTGACTGCGTGACACTGCGGATGACCGAAGCCGGCCGCCAGGCCGGGTTCGTAGGAGCGGTCGGTGAGGTCCTCGAGGCCGTCATCACGCTGCTTCCGCGTGACTGGTCGCGCATCCGGGACAACCGGGTGCGGCTCTGCCAGCTCGTCAACTTGTGCCCGTCTCGGCCGCATCAGCGCACTGTTGGTCGCGCGCTGCGCCGCCTGGCCGATCTGAATTTCCTGCACTACGAGCCGGCGTGCGGCCGCGGCGCCACCGCGCTGATCACGGTGCATGAGCGTTTCCTGCACGGGATTTCAGAGTTGGAGCGCGATGAATCGGGTGCGGTGGTCGTCCCCTTTTCGGCCCCCTATACCTCTCTTTTCCCAAAGGGAAAACTACCTCAACCAGTCGAGCAGGAACCGGCGGTTGACGCGGCGGCTGAGTCGCGGCCGATCGAGGTTGGGGTTGATCGCAACGAGTTGCGAACGGTCCTGGACCAGCTGCCTCCACTGCTGGCCGACCTGCCCCGCAACCTGCGGTGGCTGCTCGGCCGGGAGGTCCGCAACAAACTCGCCCGCGGCCACCGTCC
>JAUPWC010000350.1 GCA_030916665.1 Verrucomicrobiota bacterium | reverse complement strand
GCACGTCCCCCTACGGCAAGAGCTACTACGGCAAGCAGTATGCGGGCTACGATGCGCCGCAGAGGAACGAGCCGGAAGTCATGAAGGTCATCACGGAAAAGGCGATCGCCTGGATCGACCGACGCGATCGAACCAAGCCGTTCTTCATCTACTTCGCTCCGGTGGCGGTTCATCACCCCATCATGCCCTCCGAACGCATGCGAGGAACGAGTTCCGCCGGCGCTTACGGAGATTTCATCCACGACCTGGATTACTCGGTCGGGCTGTTGATGGACGCCCTGAAGGTACGCGGCCTGGATCAGAATACGCTTTTCGTCTTCACCAGCGACAACGGCGGCGACATCCCGGAAGATGGATAGACGCCCGAGCGGCAGGCCATAGCCGCCGGTCTCAAGCCCAACGGCGATCACCGGGGCGACAAACACCAGATCTACAATGGCGGCTTCCGCGTGCCGATGGTGATCCGCTGGCCGGGCAGACTCACGAGCGGGGCCGTGGCGACAGGCACCGTGTCCACCATCGACCTGTTTCCCACGCTCGCCGAGGTGATCGATACGCCCCTGCAAGACGAGCAGTTCGACGGTCGAAGCTTCAGAGCATTGCTCACCCATCCGGGCGAAAGATATCAGCGCGAGGATCTCGTGTTGCGCGATGTGAACGGTCGCCGCGCGCTCGTCGCAGGGGCTTACAAGTACATCAGTGATCAATTTCCCCCGGGCGTCAAGGGGCCCAAGGTCGAGGAGGAACTTTACGATCTCGGAACCGATCCCGGCGAAACCAAGAACCTGGCCGGCGCGAGACCGGAAGTCGTGGCCAAATTGAGGCAGAGACTGGCGCATATCTCACGTGGCGACTGACCGTAGTCCTGCGCGTCACCCGAACCCTAGACTTTATCCCCTTAACAGGGGATGCCTGACAACGGAAGAGCCTGATACTCTTGTTCACTCAGCATCGGACACCGCCACCCCACCTTGTCGCAACCATTCGCTTCGCATGAACACCCCTACAATTCTCTCTCGCTCGAATGGTCTGATTTACCTGACCCTGTCGATGTTCACGGCGCTGGGTTGCGGCGGGCTGGTTCAGGCCGAACCAACTCCGACTCAAAAGCGGCCAAACGTGTTGTTTGTGATCAGCGATGATCTTAGCTCGCGCATCCGGCCGACAGGCTATGAAGGTGTCATGACCCCGGTGCTCGATCGTCTGGCCAAGGAGGCCACGACCTTTCAGCGCAGTTACTGTCAGTATCCCGTCTGCGGACCGTCCCGGGCCTCCTTCCTCAGTGGGCTGTATCCACAAATGACGGGCGTGCTCGACAATGAAGCTCGATTCGCAGAAGCCCTCCCCGGCGTAACCTCGATCCCCAGGGCCTTCCGGCAAGCCGGTTACTGGACGGCGGCAGTCGGCAAGGTGTTTCATCGTCCCTTGGACAACCCAGGCAACGATACCTGGGACCAGACGCTGGCCTTTGATAACGACGAGATGGAAGTGGAGCGGGTCGCGCGGGAGAAATTCGAGCAGCAATATGGTCCGGTCACCGCGCCTAAAAACCGCAAGGCGTGGAAGGAACACGTGCTGACCGTCTCGCCCCAGACCCGCAACCAGGGGGTCAAAGGCCTCGGACCTGGGTTTGGGCCCACGGGACTCCGCGACGACCAACACGCCGACGGCAAGAATGCCCGGCAGGTCGCCGCCTGGATCAATGACAAGGCAAACGGTGATAGTCCGTTCATGATCGCCGTCGGCTTCCACAAGCCGCACATCCCGTTTCTCGCGCCCGACGCCTATTTCGCGAAGTATCCGGTCGACTCCATCAAGCTGAGCCGCTCACCCGCCGACGACTGGAACGACATCCCTGCACTGGCGAAGACGAATCAGTATCTGGACTACGGGTTCCCTGCGCTCGGGCAGGAGGACGACGCCCGTCGTCGCGGCTTCATGCAGGCCTACTACGCCTGCATCTCATTCGTCGATGCCCAACTCGGTCTGATCATCGAGGCCCTGCACACGAGCGGGCAGTGGGAGAACACCATCATCGTGTTCGTAGGTGACCATGGCTACCATCTGGGCGAGCACTTCATGTGGGGCAAGGTAACGCTATTCGAGGAGTCAGCCCGGATGCCCATGCTCGTCCGCGTTCCGGGCCTGACCAAGGGTGGCTCCTGCAAGGCCCTGGTGGAAATGGTCGATCTCTTCCCCACGCTGGCCGCGTTGTGTGGCGTCACGCCTCCGTCCAACTTGCAGGGCCGGTCGTTCGTGCCCCTGCTGCATGATCCCACCGCGACAGGTAAGGAATACGCCTACACGGTGGTCCGACGCGGCGATCAGCTCGGCCGCGCCATCCGGTTCGATCACTGGCGCTACACCGAGTGGGGCTCCCCCGATAACGCAGAGCTTTACGATCTGCATGCCGATCCGACGGAATTCACGAACCTCATCAGCAATCCTGTTCACGCCGCCATTCTGGCCCGGGCCAAGGCGTTGTTGGCACAAGCCGAGCAACACGCCAAAGGGCCCGCCAAGTCGAACCCGAATAGCTCCTGATCGAGGCGCCGGGCATTTCGACCCACTCCCCCACTTCTCCCATGCGTCTTCCCTCGCTCTTGGTTTGTCTGGCCCTGGGCGTCGGTCTGGGCCATTCGGCGTTGGGCCAGGATTTCACTCAGTATATCGATCCGCGCATCGGCAATGTCTCGATGCTGCTCGTGCCGACCTATCCGACGTTCAGCCGGCCGAATCAGATGCTCCGGATGGTGCCAGCCAAGACGGATTACATCGACGATCAGGTGGCCGGCTTCCCGTTGCAGGTTGGCGCCCATCGCCAGGCGGGCGTCTTCCCGATGAAGATCGTGCTTGGCTCGGTCACGACCGATTCGTGGAAAAGCAAGATGCCGATTGATCACGATCTCGAGGTGGTGCATCCGTGGCACTACTCCACCTACCTGATCGAGAGTGATGTTCGGGTGAGCTTCACGCCCGCCGCCAAGGCTGCGATCTATCAGATCGATTTTCCCGCACCTACGACCACAGCACGGCACCTGCTGTTCATCGGCAGCGAGCAGTTGAAGGTGACCTTCGCCGGTCCGAATGCATTCACCTTCGAGGACCAGTTCAGCTTCACGAACGGCGGCGTCACGCCGACGGTGCTCAGTCAGACGGTCTATGCGTATGCGGAACTCAGGGACGAGAGCGGCCGGCCCATCGAAGGCACCCAGCTCGACTCCACCAAGCGCAGGGCCGCCCTCGCCCTTCCGGCTACGGCGCCCGCCCGCGTGCTGCTCAGCTACGGCATCTCCTACATCAGCGTCGATCAGGCAAAAAATAACTTCGAGTCCGAAGCTGCGCCCGCCTCGTTCGACACGCTGCTTACGCAGGGCCAGGCCGCCTGGGCCAAGGTCACCGGCCGGCTCGTTGTCGAGGGCGGCACCGAGGCGCAGCGGCGTTCCTTCTACACCGCGCTTTATCGAACGCACGAGCGCATGGTCGATATCAACGAGCACGGTCGGTATTATAGCGGCTACGACCAAAAGGTGCACGCGAGCGACCGGCCGTTTTATGTCGATGACTGGGTCTGGGACACCTATCTCGCCACGCATCCGCTGCGCACGATCCTCGATCCCGCCATGCAGAGCGACGTGCTGAACTCCTACACCTTGATGTATCAGCAGAGTGGCTGGCTGCCGACCTTTCCCCAGGTGTTCGGCAACCGGATGTGCATGAACGCCTATCACTCGGCTTCGCTCTTTCTGGATGCTCACCGCAAGAACCTCACCGGCTACGACCTGTCGAGCGCCTACGCCGGCATCAAAAAGAATCTGACCGAAGGCACGCTCATTCCTTGGCGGCAAGGGCGCGCCAAGGTCGGGCTCGACGACTTCTTCTATGCGAACGGGTTCTTCCCGGCCCTGCGCCCGGGCGAGAAGGAGACGGAACCGCTCGTGGATGGCTTCGAGAAACGCCAGGCCGTGGCGGTCACCCTCGGCGTGGCGTTCGATGCCTGGACGCTCGCGCAACTGGCCCAGGACCTCGGCAAACCGGATGATTTTCAGACCTTCTCCCGGGTGGCCGGATTTTACCGGAACCTCTGGCATCCCCAGGAACGCCTCTTCATGCCGAAAGACGCCAACGGCGAGTGGATCATGATCGATCCGAAGACCGCCGGCGGACCTGGCTACCGGGACTACTACGACGAGAACAACGGCTGGACCTATGCCTGGCAGGTCCAGCACGACCTCCCCGGGTTGGTCGAACTGCTCGGGGGGGCGAGGGCGACGGAGTCCCGGCTCGACCAGCTGTTCCGCGAGTCCCTCGGGATGCCGCGCAGGCTGTTCTATGTTGATGGAGCGAATTCCACCGGCCTCGTCGGCCAGTTCGCCATGGGCAACGAGCCGTCGTTCCACATTCCGTTTCTCTACAATTATGTCGGAGCCCCTTGGAAGACCCAGCAGCGCACCCGCTTCCTCCTGGATGTGTGGTTCAAGGATAACATCTTTGGCATCCCGGGCGACGAGGACGGCGGCGGCATGTCGGCCTTCGTCGTCTTCGCCTCGATGGGGTTGTATCCCGTCACCCCAGGACTGCCATATTACACGATCACCAGTCCGGTGTTCACCAAGACCACGATCCATTTGCAAAACGGCAGATCGTTCGCAGTCGTCGCGCCCGGCGCCAGCCGCGAGAAGAAGTATATTCAGAAAGCCAGGCTCAACGGCCGACCGCTCGACACACCGTTCATCAGCCACGCGTCGATCATGCAAGGTGGCACCTTGGAATTGGAACTGGGCGAATTACCTGACAAAACCTGGGGCCTCGGCCAGCCTCCGCCCGGATACCCGTCGCCCTGATTTCGCCCGGCGTCTGGCTGCGCGAGGCGCCGCGCATCCCCTGTTAATGGGATGCCCCACCCCGCCTGGGCCTGATACTCTCATCGCCTCGCTACCTGCCTATCCTCGCCTCCTGGTCGGCCACGCCCCTTCTGCATACCCGTTCCTCGTCTGGCCTCGCCCTCCATCGGTCTGTTCCCCCCTCCCCGCTCGCCGTTCACCGTCATGAAACCGCCCCCCCAACGCACTATTCTCGCGCGAGCGGTCACCCGCTTCCGCCTGGGCGTGCTCGCCACCGCGATGACCTGCTCGCTCCCGATTTCCCTGCCGGCCGCCCTCCCGGCCTTTGTGCCCACGGACGCTGAATTTCAACAGGACGCCCGATGGCTGCAAACCTACACCGCCGGCTTGGTGGCCACGAACCGCGCCACCTACAAGGACGGACGCACCGTCTTTTATACTGATGCGCTGAAACACTACGGTCTGCTCTTTACCCGCGACTTCGCGTATTTCGTCGAGTTCGCTGGTGATCTCCTGTCGCCCCAGGAAACCAGCGGTTACCTGGAATTCCTGCTGGCCGGGCAACGGAAGGACGGTTGCATTCCCGACCGGGTCACGGCCGCCGGCAAACCGATTTACAGCCCGGGAGGTGAACGCTCCCCCATGGCCGACCACGCGCTGGAGAATGCCGCGTTCCTGGCGAGTGCGGTCTGCCGTTACGTGGAACGAACCGGGGACCTCGATTTTTTGCGCCGGCATGAACGCGCCCTCCGCCGCGGACTGGACCACATCAACCGGGCGGAAAACGGCCTGGTCTACAACCGGCCGGACAACCCTCAGTGCGTTTATGGCTACACCGACATCGTGCGTCAGACCGGACATCTGCTCATGTGCTCCGCCCTCTACTACGAAGCTTGCAGCCAGATGGCCCGGGTTTGCCAGAAGGCGGGCGTCGGCGAGCCAGACGAATACCTGCGCCGGGCCGAACTCATCAAAAAGAATATCGGGCGGTTGTGGGACCGGGATTCGGGGGCTTTCTACGCCGCGGACGGCCTGTGCCGACAATACGACGTGTGGGGTACTGCCTTTGTGATCAGTCGCAATCTGGCGACCAACGAACAGGAGCAGAAGGCCCTCAATTTTCTCGTCAACAACTACGACCGGTATGCGCAGAAAGGGCAGATCCGTCATTTGCTCACCTATTCAACCTGGCAATCGACCTTTGAATACCGTCCCGAGGGCGTCTACCAGAATGGTGGTTACTGGGCCACTCCGCTCGCCTGGTTGGTGCCCGTCCTCGCCCGCCGCGATCCCACTCTGGCCCAACGCGCCCTGCGGGACTGCCTGGCCGACTTTCGCGAGCGGGGCATCCATGAATGGATCAACGGCGGCGTTACCGTCCTGCCCGACTTCTTCAACAGCGCCATCAGCGTCTACTCGCTACTGTCCGCGGAAAATACCGCTGAACCTACCGCCCGGTCGGGTTTTCCAACTGCTACGTCCACCCCGACAACACCCTCGCAACCCCATGAGTCTTCCCGCTAAAAACCCTCTCCATGCCGTCGGCAGGGCGCTGCTCTATCTCGCGTCATTCCTGCTCGCCTGGTCGGGTCGGGTCGAAGCGAGTCCCGCTCTTCGCTATGACTGGCCCTTGTTCACCTACAATTTTGGCGGACTGGAAAAATTGCCCGTCGCAGAGCAGGTGAGCATGCTGCGCCGCCACGGTTATGCCGGCCTGGCCGTGGACATCGGGAGCGCGGCCAAATTGGCGAACTTGTCCCAGTATGAAGAAGCCGCCCGGCAGGGAGCTGACGTCAGGATTTTCGCCGCGTTCTACGTCCTCGGCTACGACCCCCAGACCGGTTTCAGCCGCGACTGGGTGCAAGTGGTGGATCGGCTGGCCGGGACCGGCACCGACCTCTGGCTGATCACGGGCAAGCCGCAGGACGGAATCACCCCCGATCGGTTGGAAACAGAAATCCGGGCGCTGGTCGAATACGCCTCCGGCAAATCACTCAAGGTCACCCTCTATCCCCACAGCAAGAACGTGATCGCCACGGCGGAGGAGGCGCTGGTTTACGTCAAAAAGATCAACCGCCCGAACTTCACTCTGGCTGTGCACACCTGCCATGAGATCCGGGCCGGCAACGCGGATCGCATCGAGCAGGTGCTGGAGAACGTGAAGGATCATCTGGGCTACGTCACGATTGCCGGAAGCGACAATCTCCCCAGTCAGGTCAACGGCAGCGAGTGGGAATACTCCACGCTCAAGCCTCTCTACCGGGGCAATTTCGACCTGACCCGCGTGCTGAAGAAACTTCGCAGCCTCGATTACCGGGGGGCCATCGGCTTCATCAACCACCGGATCGCCGAAGCACCGGACGTCTATCTTCCCCTGTCAAAATCCACTTACGGGAAGTGGATTCAGGATTTGAACGCCTTGCCGGCGCAGCCGTTTGATGCGCCGGACCAATGCACCTGGCACGCGCCGAGCAAGACGTGGTTCGTCTCGAATCTGGGCGGTGGCATCTCGCTGGCCAAGGACGCCTACGGCTGGATCTCCCGGCTCGACGCCACCGGCAAGGTCATCGAGCCCTTTTGGATCGGCCTGACCGAGCGGATGCACGCGCCGTCCGGCATGGTGGCGACCGACCGCTTTCTCTACGTTGTCGACCGGGAGGGTGTGCACCAGATCGACATCGGGCGGCGGACGATTTCGCGGTTCTTCCCCATCCCCGAGGGAAAGTTCCTCAATGACATCGCCCTCGCCGGCAACGGCGACCTCTACGTCTCGGACTTCTTCGCCAACCGGATCTACCGGATCGTGCCAGCATCCGGCGCAGTCGAGGTCTGGCTTGAAACCGATCGCTTGGAAGCCCCCGATGGACTCACAATCGATGCGGGCAAACTCATCGTGGCCTCATGGGGCGTTTTGAGTGAACCCGGAACCTTCAACACCTCGAAAGTCGGCGATCTTCTGCGCATCGACCTGGTCACGCGGAAAATTGAGACGCTCTCCAGGGAAGCCGGAAATCTGGAGGGAATCACCAAGGCGGGCGACAGTTATTACGTCACTGATTGGGCCGCCGGCAAACTGCTGAGGATTCATGCGCAAACCGGCCGGGTCAGCGTGGTACTTTCCGGTCTGCGCAACCCGACCGACCCGGGTTTCTCGCCGGAACTGGGCGTGTTGGCCTTTCCGCAGCACACGGGCGACCAAGTCTTCTTCCTCTCAGTGGACAATCTTCCGCCATCCTCCTCGCGGTGAGGAAAACGGGCCGAGAACCCAAACGTAAACCCCAGCGCAACCAACCCGGGCTCAGATATGAATCTCCTACTCGCATCGCACTTGGGTGGTTTCCGCATTAGTCCAAGGACTGTGATCATCGTGCTGGCGGCGATGATCATCTCCCCGCTGATGGCGTCGGCTGCCTCTCCCAGCAAGGCGCCCAACGTCATCTTCATCGCCACGGATGACCTCAACGCTTGGGTAGGCCCCTTGGATTCGCCCATCAAGGCCAAGACACCCAATCTAGATCGCCTGGCGGCCCGCGGGGTGACGTTCATGCACGCACAGGCCTGCGGCAGCTTCTGTGCGCCTGCGCGTTCCGCCTTGTTCACTGGGCGGCATCCCTCGACCACGGGAGCCTATACTACTCAAGTCTACTGGCGCGACCGTCCCGACCTTCGGCCGTTGCAGGTGGCCTTCCAGCAGGCGGGCTACCAGACGTACGGTACGGGCAAGGTGTTTCATCACCCGGCCGGTTTCGTGGATGTGCGCGGCTGGACCGACTTCCATGTCCGCACCCAGGCCCAGCGTGAAAGCGGGTGGCCGGTGGACAGTTGGCGGCAAGGCGCGCCGCTGCCGACCCCGCTGCCTTTCAGTCGTTTCACGCGCCAGCAGAATCCCGGCACCGATCGGTCCTTCATGGAATACGCTCCGCTGCCCAACGAGGTGGGAAAGGACATGGCCGATACGCAGCAGACCGACTGGGTGATCAACGTCCTCCAGCGCCAGCACGCCCAGCCCTTCTTCATCGCCTTGGGCCTGTACGCCCCGCACTTCCAGAACTACGCGCCGCAGAAATACTACGACCTGTATCCGCTCGATGAAATCCAGCTTCCCCAGATCAAGGAGGATGATACGGCTGATCTGCCGCCGGCCATTCGCAAGTTCTACGATCACCGCAAGGCCTCCATTCACGACAAGCTCAATGAACTGGGTATCATGAAGGAAGTCCTGCGGGCCTATCTCGCCTGCACCTCCTATGCCGATGCGCAGGTGGGCCGCGTCTTGGATGCCTTGGAGGCGAGCCCGGAGCGGGACAACACCATCGTCATCTTCTGGAGCGACCAAGGCTACCACCACGGAGAGAAGGGCCAATGGGGCAAGCACACGCTCTGGAAGGAGACCGCCCGCATTCCCTTCATCTGGGCCGGACCGGGGATCGCGCGCCCGGCCAAGGTCGACACGACGGTCAGCGCCATCGACATGTATCCAACCCTGGTTGATCTCTGCGGTCTTGCTCCGGACTCGGGCCTGGAAGGGAAGTCACTGGCTGCAGTCCTGCGCGATCCCGCGCAGGCCAGGGATCGCGAGGTGTTGCTGTGCGAAATCAAGCCGGGCGGCTACACCGTCGTGAACCAGCAGTGGCGCTACATCCATTACGCGGACGATACGGAGGAACTCTACAACCTCACCGAAGATCCAAACGAGTGGAACAATCTCGCGCCCGCCGGCGGCCATCAGGCCGTGATCGAGCGGATGAAGGCGAGCGCGCCGAAGTCATTCGCCCCGGCCGGACCGGAGACGAACCAGCTGCGCCTGATCACCGAGGGCGAGAGTTTCCGCTGGGAGCCCAAGCCGCCCGGCGGAAAGAAAGCGAAGGGCGCCGCGAAGAACGACTAACCCAGAGATTGCACACGCATGAAAGCTGCCCCCACCGAAATGTCCGTCCGCCCGGATCCCAGCCCAACGCTTCCTCCCATGACAGCTTGCTCCCCATCATCCGGCCTGCCGCGCCGGGAATTCATCCGCCTCACCGCCATGGCGGCGGCGAGCTCACTCGCGTGTTCGCTTCGGGCCGCGTCCCCGGGAGCGGGAGGCAACGTACCGCTCGGCATGGACGCGTATTCGCTGCGGGCCTACAAGTGGCCGGCCAGCCGCCTGATTGCCTACGCTGCCGAACAACGGCTCGATGCCGTGTTGTTCAACGGCCTGAAGGCGTTCGAGCGGCTCGATGATGCCTACCTGACCGGTCTGCGGCAGGCGGCCGCGAGTGCAGGCATTCGCCTCTATGTCGGGATCGGCAGCGTCACTCCGGGAAGCACAACCTTTCTTAAGGACTACGGCAGCGTGGATGATCTGCTCACGCTGGGCGTGCGGGTGGCGACGGCGCTGGGCTCATCGGTGGTGAACTGTCGGATCGGCAACCTAGCGGATCGTTCCACTCCCGGTGGAATCGAGGCGCGCATGGCCGAGTTGATCCACGCCCTGCGGTCCGTGCGGACGCGCGCGCAGGACGCCGGCTTGAAGTTCGCGGTGGAAAACCATGCCGCCGACCTGCGCACCGAAGAAATGTTGCAGGTCATCCAGGCGGCCGGAGCCGATACCACGGGCGTCATGCTGGATCCGGGCAACGCCCTTTGGGCCATGGAGGATCCCATGCGCCAGCTCGAGCAGCTCGGCCGCTACGTGGCCTGCACCAGCATCCGCGATTACATGGTCTGGCCGACGCCGGAGGGAGCCATGTTTCAGTGGACGGCGGTCGGCGAGGGCTTGATGGATGTGCCCGCGTATGTCGCCACGATGGCCCGGCTCTGCCCGGACGTGCCCTTGCTGCTGGAGACCATCTCCAATTCGCCCCGCCCCATCCCGTACCTGCAACCTGACTACTGGAAAGTCTATCCGGCCGTGCGCGCCGCCGACATCGTGGAATTCCTGGCCCTTTGCCGGCGCGGGCACGCGATCCCGACTGTCCAGGCGCCCGCAGGCGCCGATCCGGAGGCTTTCGAACAAGAATACCAGCGCGGCGAGCTTGAACGCAGCCTGGCCTATCTGCGGGCCCACGGCCCGGCTGGCCGAAAATCCTGAAATGATTCATTTCTCCCAACGCCATCAACCCATATCCTGACCATGAACCGTCGCAAATTTATCCATCAATCAGTCGTGGCCGGCATCGGCCTGGGCCTGCTTCACCGCTTTTCTCCCTCGGCACGTGCCGCTGCTCCGGCCTCCGCCAACAGTCGCCTGCGGGTCGCCATCGCCGGTCTCAACAGCCGGGGCATCGCCTTGATCCAATGCTTCGCGTCGCTGCCCAACACCGAGATCGCCTACCTTTGCGATGTCGACGACCGGGCCCTCGCCAAAGGGCTCGCTGCGACCGCCAAGGTCCAGACAAGCGTGCCCAAAACCATCAAGGATTTTCGTCGTGCCCTCGAAGACAAGGACGTCGATGCCCTCGGTATCGCCACCCCCGATCACTGGCACGCGCCCATGACGATCATGGCGCTGGCTGCGGGCAAGCACGTGTACGTGGAGAAGCCGTGCAGCCATAACCCACACGAGGGCGAACTGTTGCTCCAAGCCGTCGCGAAGTACGGCCGTCTCGTGCAGATGGGCAACCAGCGCCGTTCGTTTCCCGCCATGCAGGAGGCGATCGCGCAGATCCACGCCGGCGCCATCGGTCGCGCCTACTTTGCGCGTGGCTGGTACACCAATGCCCGCCCGTCCATCGGTCGCGGCAAGCTCGCGCCGGTGCCCGCCTGGCTCGACTTCGAACTCTGG
>JAUPWC010000349.1 GCA_030916665.1 Verrucomicrobiota bacterium | reverse complement strand
AGCTATCCCGCCGCCATTGCAAAATCCACCCAACCGACAGACCAAACTTTTGCTCAATTCCACCGCCGATCCCACTCAAAATTAATCTTCAATCCCGGAATCCGGGTTGAAGCGGGTTTTTCTGGTCCTCTGTCCTTGGTCGCTCGGCCTTGGTGTCGGTGCCGGAGGCGCCGTCAAGGCATGGTGGCCCGCTCGGTGGCGGGGAGCTCGCGCCAGTCGGAGACGGTCCAAGGCTGGTCCACGCCTGGGATGACGGCATGGCGCAGCGAGGTGTCGTAGTGGAGGTTCAGATTTGCGCCGCTGTAAGTGATTTCATTGGCCGAGATCGCGCCGTAAATCTGGACGTTGCCGTTGTCATTGTAGAGACCGGTGGAGTTGGTGGTATAGGGCGCATAGATGGTGCCGTAGAGCGCGTAACCACCATCAGAATAAGACTGCGACGAGGAGGAGGCGGTGTCGCAGATCAGGGTCAGTTTTTTGGGATCAAGCGTGAGGTTTTTGATTCCGTCGCTGCCTATGGTAACATTGAGGCTGTCTCCGACATGGATTTCCGCGGAGCCGGCACTGTTGATGTTGATGACCCCATTGGGGCCGCCGTTCAGGGTAAGGTCGCCATTGATGAAGAGGATCACCGGGCCGTTGATGTTGATCGTGGTCACCGTTGCGCCGCCACCCAGGGTGAGGTTGTCGTTGTGGTGATATCGGGCGGGGGTGGAGGCCCCGGGCGTACCGAGATTGATGGTGGAGGCAAGCGCGAGTGCCGTGCCCTTCGGCACGCTGGCCCAGGTTGCGGCCAGGCCGCCGCCGCCGCCGCTTGGATTCAAGGGCAAGGTGTCAAATTGTGGAATCGACGGACTGCGGCTGATTTGAGACAGATCGGTGTTGGGCGAAGCGGGGCTGGCCAGACCCTTGACGGAGGCTGAGCCTCCGACCGAATACATCGGGGCAAAGGGCGAAGTTAAGGCGGCGGGGGCGGCGAGATATCCTTTGACTGCGGTCGAGGACAGGCTGATTGCCGGAAAGGTCGTGCCCTTGGCGGCCACTACGGCCGAGTAGTTGGTCGCCGTGCCGGTTTGGGAGGCATAGGTGCCCCGTGTCGAATCATAGCTGTCCACCGTGCCGCCGCTGTTGGCGCTGATGGTGGTTGCTGCCGCCACCGCATTGGGGAAAAGCGGAGCCGGGGCGAGGAGTGCACGCAATTGGGATACTTGGGCCGGGCTGCCGCTAAGGTTAATCGTGGTCTCGGCATAGGCCACCGGGGAGCCGGTCGTGACACCCCAGGAGTTGCTCCAGGCGGCGGTCCAGTAAGCCGTATTGTTTGGCGTATGGCCGGCGTTGGCTGTGGTGGCGGCGATGCATTTATACCAGACGCCGCCATAGCAACGGTAGGCATTAACGGAGTAGCTGGAGGAGGCGCTCCAAGTGTAACTCGAGTTTGTGGTGACGGCTCCGATCCAGTGGCTGTTGTCTGTGTCGGTTGAGGGATCTTGAGCTGTATTGTTGTTCTGTAGGCTCAGATACCAAACCCCCTTGTGGCGAACCGTGTCGTATTGGCTGTAACGGCAGGAAGATTTCCAGCCAAGTGAATGGAGAGGGGTGCCACTCCAGTAGGTGGCGTTGGTTGGTGGCACGGAACTGCTGCTCGTGTGAGCTCGGATGCAGCGATACCATCGGCCGCTGTAGAATACGGTATCTCCCGGATAGTAGTTTATGCTGCTGGAACTCCAGAGCCACATGTTGGTTTGCAGTGACCAGCGGGAGCTGTCTGATCCGGGATTGCTGTAACTGGAACCTGCATTGGTCGGAGTTGCGGAGATGTAGCGATACCAGATGTTGTTGTAGTTCACCAAATCGTTGTAGCCGTATGCCAAGCCGGTGCTTTGCCATCGCCAGGAAATGGGAGGATTAGAATCCCAGCTTCCTGCGTTCCAGCGATACCAAGTGCCGAACCAGTTGACGACGGCATCTTGGACTCCGGAGATGCCGGAGGTGCTGTCCTTGTTCACCGCATTCACCCTGACCCAATTGGTGTTGGGAGGGGCGTCATTGGTGTTCGAACTGCTGCACCGATACCAATACCCTGCATGAAAGACCATGTCCTGCTGAACGTAACTGATATTACTGTCCCAGGTGCTGGCCACGAACTCAGGCACCCAATAATGGCTGATGTCTCCGTTGGGCGAAATATTGCTGTGCGTTTGGAGGCAGCGATACCAGATTCCGTTGCGCTCAACCAAATCGCCAGGGGCGTAGCTCTTGGAGCTGCTCCAACTTACTCCCACCACGTTGGCGTCGTAATTGTCCACGCGGAGTTTGACGGTGGCCGTGCTGGCGGTGGCGCCTTGGCCGAGGGTGTCGGCGGGGAAGGTCATCGTGGCGGTGGCGCGCTTGGTCGACGTGTCGAGGGTCCAGTTCACGCTGATTCCGCCGCCGCTCCAGTCGTCCCAGTTGTTCTGGTTGAAGGCACGCAGGGCCTCCTCGAGGCCGGCTTCGGCGAGTTGTTTGCTCACGCTGGCCTGGAAGGAGCGGTTGCTGAGCTGCATGGCGCGCGTGCAGATGCCGATGTAGCTGGCCAACGAGATGCCCAGCACGGCCACGAAGCACAGGGCCACGAGGCTGACCGTGCCGCGGATTTTTGCCACAAAAGGCGCAGAAGGCTCCAAAAAGCCCGGATGGAGAATCCGCCGCGATTTTCCGTTGGGTGTGCCCGGTGTGCGCATTACTCTAGGAAGCCGCGGTTGCGGAGAAGCACCCGGCTTGAGGTGACTCGGTGGACCAGGGTCTGGGTGCCGTTGTTGGCCACTCCGGTCTGGGTGCTGAACTCAAGGGCGAGCTGTTTGATGCCGGGCAGATAATTGGCGTAGCTGGTGTATTCGGTGCCAGAGGCGTCGTAGTAGCGGAAGGTCAGCCCGTTGTTGATGATGTTGCGCAGCAGCGTCTGCGCGGTGCCGGCCGAGGGCGTGCGCACGAGCGTGCCATTGCCGCCGGTGTCGTTGGTGAAGGTATAGGTAACGGTGGTCGCGGCCCCGGTGGTGCTCGGGATGGTCAGCCGCACCGTGCTGGCGCTGAGCGTGGTGCTGGTGTCGATGCCGGTGGCCAGCTGCACGTCCTTGGTGAACGTGTCCAGCGTGCGGCGGGATTCGGTCTCCAGGGTCTGCTGATTGGCGAGGCGGTTGAGGCTGCGGCCGAGGTAAATGTAGCTGGAAAGCACGGCGGCCATCACCGCGGCCGAGAGCGTCGCGCCGACAAGCAGTTCGACGAGGGTGAAGGCGCGGGTGCTCCCGCGGCCCGGAGCACGGAGCACGGAGGACGGAGGACGGACCGAATTTTCGCTTTCGCCAAGGTCACGACGGGAAGACAGGGCGGAGCTAACCATGGAATACATGGGGGAGCCTTCGATGCGATTTCTGAACCACAGATTGCACGGATGACCACGGATGAGGCCAAGCCCTCCGGGCTGACTGGAGCATCTGTGTTTACCTGTGTCCATCTGTGGTTGAAACGGCCCGGGGTTCACGAGCGCTGGATGCTGTGGTTGAGGCCGTATTTGCCGAAGAAGGCCGTGGCTTTGCGCGTGTAGGTGCGGGCTGCCGAGCTCGGCCGATAAAAGGCCAGCTGCTCGAACCAACTCCCCGAGGGCGTGGCGGCGGCGGCGTTGCTGCCGCTCTTGGTCCAGGTGAGCGTGAAGGTGACCTCCTTCAGATTGGCGACGGGGATCGTCGTGGTGCGGGAAAGGGTGATGTCGGTCGTCGTGAGGCCGCAGGAGCTGATCGCGGTTGCGAAGTGGGGGTCAATGGTGACAGGGGTGTTGCTGCTTTCGGCGGGCAGGCTCGCCCAAGCCGTCAGCCGCAGCTTGCCGATCTCGTGCTCGAGGATCTGGGCGGCGAGGGTTTGGCGGCGGGCGGTGGCCATCATTTCCGAGCCCATGGTGATGGCCTGGATCATGCCCATGAAGCCCACCACGAGAATGACCGACGCCACCATGACCTCGATGATGGTGAAGCCCCTTTCGGCGGTATGTCGGGAATGGCGAAGGCGCATCGTAACACCGCCAAAAGTGCAGCCGGACGGTTAAGGCGCAAGCGTGCTTGCACGCGCGGGATGGCAGACCCCGGGGTGGGGCGGATGGGGTTTCCGATGGCGCGCAATTTCCCGATCCAGCCCGTCCGGAGCGCTGGCTCCACCCGGGGGCGCCAGTTACAGGGAAAGGCGGCGGCGGATTTCGGCCACCAGTTCGGCCGGTGAGCGGGCGATGTCGAGGGTGAGGGCGTCGGCCGGCGCTTCCAGGGTGGCCAGCTGGCTGGCGAGCATGTCGGGCTTCATGTAGTGGCCGGCGCGGCCTTGGATGCGGGCGAGCAGCAGCGCGGGATCGCCGCTGAGGTGGACGAGCGCGGCGCCGTCCAGCCCGTCGAGGAGGATGCGGCGGTATTTTTCCTTGAGGGCCGAGCAGGTGAAAACCGCCGGCCGGCCGGCGGCGAGGCCGGCTTCCATCGCGGTGCGGATCGCGGCGAGCCAGGGCGCACGGTCGGTGTCGTCGAGCGGGATGCCGCGGCCCATCTTGTCCTTGTTGGCGATGCTGTGAAAATCGTCGGCCTCGTGGTAGCTCCAGCCCAGTTCCGCCGCGAGCCGGCGGCCGAGGGTGGTCTTGCCGGAACCGGCAACGCCCATGAGGAGGATGATACGAACGGACATGGGGCCGAAGTAACCAGTGTCAGGTGACAAGGATCAAGTAAATGAACCGAGTGGCACGATCGGCGTGATGCTTCCGCTTAAATGGACCTTGGCACTTGATACTTTCCGATGGGCCGGGGTTGCACCCGGCTCATCGGACCACGCGCTTGTAAACCTGGCCGTAGAGGGTGACGGAGTCGGCGTCGTTGATTCGCATCAGATACGGATCGCTGGTGGCGAGCGCGGGCTTGCCGTCCTGGGTCGCGCCGCGGGCCGTGCGGATGATTTCCTCGGCGATGGACTGGTCGGGGCCGAACTTGGCGATGCGCATCGTGCCGGCGTTGTCGATGATGAGCCGGCGGTCGCCCGGCTGGTTGCCGGTCTGATACTGGCCGGCCACCCGGCCGAGCAGGGCGACCGATTCGGTGGCGGGCATGAGCTTGAAATTGGGCGCGAGGGACCGGGCGGGCTTGAACAGCAACCACAGGCCGGCGCCCACAAACGCGAAGCTGACCACGGCCAACAAACCGATCTTGAGCCAGTCGGGCACCCCGATGCCTCCGCCGGTGTCCCGTCGTCCGGACTGGCGCACGGGAATCGCCGTGGGCGGACGATCGAAAAGGCGCGGGTTGACCGCGGGCCGGTCCACCGTCAGGGCCTGTCCGGTGATGGCCGCCATGATGTAGGCGACGCTGTGATCCTCGCCGCGCAGGGCGGTCTCGTGGCCGACGAAACACAGATTCCGGCTGCGGGTGCGCACGATGAACACCTCGCGGTCCGTTTTCACCCTGAGTTCGGGGGTGGATGGTTCGTAGAGGCTCACCTTGGCGGCCAGTTCCTCCAGGGCGTGCAGCAATTGGCCGAGTTGCTCGGGGGTGACGCCTTGCAATTGCTCGTCCGGATACTGCAGGCCGGCCGCCTTCGCGCCGGGCGCGAGGTGGTGCAGGGTGACACTGTAGGTGGTCGCGGCCATCAGGGTTCGAGAATGAAGATCGGGCAGTCGCCGAAGCCCCGGCGGAAATTGCCGGTATCCAGGTTGCCGTCGTCGAGGGAGGCGTCGATGTCCTCCATGAGGTCGGCGTCGATGATCAGGGGCGCTTCGCTGGTTCCGGTGATGGCGAGGGCGGCCCGCCATTTGCCTCCGGGGCTGGTGCCACCCGGGTGGGATTGGTTGTTTTCCCAGTCGAACTTGCCGCCCATGGGGGTGGTGCTGGTCCAGGACTGCGCCTGAAGCTCCTGCTGGTTGATGCCCGTGGGAACGACACCGGGTGCGGCCTCGGCGGGCCAAGATCCCTTCTCATGCGCATACGCTTGGAAAGCGGCGCCGAAGACCCGGAAATCGTTTGCCACTCTGGCGGCGCGGGCCTTGCGCTGGATGCGCTGGTAGGCCGGGACCGATGCGGCGAACAGCATGCTGATGATGAGCACCGCCACCATCAGCTCCACGATGCTGAACGCCCGCAGGCCGGCGCGGGGGAAGCGCTGGCGGCCGATCAAGCGGCTGGGGCGGGACAACTCGGTCATCGGCCGCATCTTCGGCGGATGGTCAGGCCGCTGGCAAGGGGGAATGCGAGACGAAGGATGAAGCAGGAAGGCGGAGGGAGGGACCCGGCGTGCTCGCCGGTCCTGACGACGAATCAGGTTGGCGGGCCTCTTCCTTCTTACTTCTGCCTTTTTATTTCCCCTGATACGCGCCGGGCGTGTAGCCGTCTTTTGCAGGCCAGCCGAGGAGTTTGGCGACCTCGGCGGGCAGCGGGGCCCTGACGGGCAGCGCGCGCGCCGGGACGTAGTTGCGGAGCTCGGGGCTCTGCACGACGGCGTTGGGCGCGAGCGGGAGCAGCACGCTGTTCTTTTCAAATTGGGGGAGCTTCGCGGTGAGCTCGGCGGGCGTCTGCAGCATGAACTGGTTGGTGTCGCCGGCACCGGGGCTCCACGCGATGAGCGCGGCGCTGAGGTTGGACACGAGCGTGGTGTTCATGTCCTCGGCGCCCTTGGCGGCGCCGGTTGCGGCCGGGGCGGCGGGGCGGGCATAGACGTTGAAGTCGGCCGCGTCGAAGGCGGGGTCTTTGAGGCGGTCCTTCAGGCCGGGGTGCTGGTCGGCGCGGAGCAGCGGGCGGGTGAAGCGCGCGTCGGCAAGGAGCAGATTGCCGGTGAAGACGTGGCTGTGGCGCTCGTGGACGTCGGGGCCGGTGGCCGGGTGCCAGCCGAAGTGGTCGCCCTGGGCGCTGCGCAGGTCGCGCTCGAAGGAGGCGGGCGCGTTGTAGAACGTGTTGTTGTAAACCTTCGCGCCGGAGGAGTTGAGGATGCGGATGCCCTTGTCGCAGTTCTTGAAGACGTTGCCGGCGACGATGACGTTCTTGGAAATTTCCCAGAAGAAGCCGTCGAGGCAGTTCTCAACCCAGTTGTTGATGAACACGCCGTCCACGTTGCCGACGTCATACCAGAGGCCGTTGGAGTGGGGGTTGTCGATGATCAGGTTGTCGCGGCAGACGACGCGGTAGGACTGGTTGAAGATCTTCACCGCCGACGGGTAGTAGCCGGTGATCTGCTCGATGTTGTTTCGCGTGAAGATGTTTCTTTCGAGCAGGCAGTCGGCGGAATCGATGATGTAGATGCCCTCGGTGCTGGTGTCGCTGATGAGACAATGGCGGAAGGTGGTGCGGTCGCCGCGGAAGTAGCCCGCGACGCGCGAGCAGTGCGTGATGCTGGTGTGCTCGATGGTGGTGCCGACGACCTCCTGGCCGAAGTTGGCCGGGTCTTCGAGCTTCTGCGGCTCGGTGCCCTCGACCTCGAGCGCGCGGTAGGCGAACTGCGTGATCGTGAGGCCGCGCATCGTGTAGCCCTGGCGGTCGGATTTCTTGCCATGGACCTCGCGGGTCGTGCGCGTGAGGAAACCGTCGAAGGCGGTGATCTCGATGGTGCGGCCCGTGGGGTCGAACTTGATGAAGACGTGGCCGCCCTCGTAGTCGATCGCGTAGGAATCGGCGTCGAGCTCGCCCTCCCAGCCCTTCGAGGCGAGCGGCTTGCCGTCCACAAAGACCATGTCGTTGTTGAATTTGTGGAGCGGGGTGCGCATGCCCTCGCGGTTGCGGCGCCACCAGTCGGCGGGCTTCTGGGGGAAGAGCGTGCTCCACTTGGCGCGCCAGACGCCCTCGCGGAGGGATTCCCACTTGTCGGCGACGAGGGTGCCCTTGATCACGGGCTGCTCGTCCATGTAAGGCTGGATCGTGACGCCCTGGTTGAGGAACAGGCCGCCGGTGCGGTAGGTGCCGCCACGCAGGATGATGGCGTCGCCGGTCACGACCTTGGCGAGAGCGGTTTCCAGCGTCGTGGGCGCTTCGAGGGTGCCGGCGGCATCGGCCTGGCCGTCGGGGGCGACGAACCAGACGCGCTTGGCGTCTTTCGGCACCTCGTAGGTCTGCGGCAGCGGGCCGTAGGGGCCGCCGGAAGGCTGGGCGAAAAGCGCGGTGGCGGACAGGGCGGCGAAGACGGCGACGAGCCAGGGGCGGAAGCTGGATTTCATGGGGTGGTTGGGAGGGTTCATCGGTAGGCAGGCGATGGCAAAGCGCAAACCGCCCAGCCGTGCTAACACTGGAACGGGTGGGTGGCGTCGTGAATGGAGGGCGGGGTCTCCGAACCCCGCCTTTGTTCGCCAGTGATGCCGCGCTCAAGGCGGGGTTCGGAGACCCCGCCCTACAGCTCGACAGCGGCACGGGCTTTCGCCAGCGTCACCGCCCATGGAGGCCGACGAGCTGGGGCGGTGCCGGGCCATGCTGGGCGTGGCGGCCGGGGCGTCGCTGGACGACATCGAGCGGGCCTTCATGCGCAAGAATTTCTCGCTCATCCAAGGGCGCACGGGTGCGGCCGACGAGGCGCCGCCGCCGGAACTCGCGGAGCAGAAGCAGCAGTTGCGGGCGGCGTATGAGAAACTCGTGGCCCACGCGCGGGAGCAGGAGCTGCAACGCAACCACCTTGGAGCCGGGGCGAACCCGCCCCGGAACGCCCGGGATGTGGTGCCCGATCACAGCGAGGTCGCCGCCGCTCCAGGAAATGTCCGCCCACCGAAAACCCTGCTCACGCCGCCGGTCGTGCAACCGCGCGACCCGGCGGACGACGAGTTCAGCCTGTTCCGCTTCGACGACTGGAAGGTGAACACCTTCGTGCCGCCGCTGCTGCTAGCTCTCGTGTGGCTCGTGCATCAGACGCCGCTGAAGATGCTGCTCACCGGCTTCCATGTGTGGATGCATGAGTTCGGGCACTCGACGGCGGCGTGGCTGTGCGGCTGGCGGGCGACGCCGCTGCCCATCGGTTGGACGCCCGTGGAGCCGGTGCATTCGAACTTCGTCTATGGCGGCGTGCTGCTGCTGTTCGGCATCCTTTTCGCCGCCGGACTGAAGGAGCGCAAGGTGTGGCCGATGATCGCGGCCGTGGCGCTGGCCGGCCTGCAGGCTTTCATGACGTGGGTGCTGCCCGAGAAGCAGAAGGAGTTCTGGATGGTCTTCGGCGGCATCGGCGGAGAGTTCTACCTGAGCACGCTCCTCATGATGTCGTTTTGGGTCCAGCTGCCGGAGAAATTCAAGTGGGGCATGTGCCGCTACGTCTTCTTTCTGATCGGGGCGACGGCGTTCCTGCACATCTGGCTGCACTGGCGCGAGGTCTATCGCGGCATCGAGGAGATCCCGTTCGGCACCCTGATCCACGGCGAGGAGGATGCGGGCGGCGACATGAACCGCCTGATGGACGACTACGGCTGGAAGAAGTTCACGATTCGCCGCACCTACTATGTGCTGGGTTGGAGCTGCTGGATCGCGCTCGGCGTGATGTGGCTGCTCTTCGCGCTGCGGCTGAACCACGTGGCTGACTGGGTGGTGGGGAAGTTCAGCGCGACCCGTGCCGACGGCACAGTCTAGGGTGTTT
Organism: Verrucomicrobiota bacterium; assembly: GCA_030916665.1. Taxonomy (GTDB): domain Bacteria; phylum Verrucomicrobiota; class Verrucomicrobiia; order Opitutales; family Opitutaceae; genus Lacunisphaera. Next base: position 494 of record JAUPWC010000349.1, on the reverse strand, counting down.
TAAAATCCGTTCGTCCCGCCAAACAAAGTCGAGGACTCAACCGGAGATTTGCTGGGTGCGACCGTCAAAGAACGTCCCTGCCGTCATCCTGAGCCGTGAGAAGGATCCAGCAGCATGATCGCCAGGGGACATGATCATGGATCCTTCACTTTGTTCAGGATGACGGGTTTCGAGAGTTTGAAGGGTTCGAAAATGCGCTCTGGCTGTGTGGGCAGGCCGCTGGCGGGCGCGCGCCAGCGCGCTGACCCACAAAAGACGAAACGCGGACGTCCGTCACTCCGCCCGCACGGAGGTCTGCGACTCCGTCGGGAAGTCCGCCGGCACGGGCTGGGTCACGCGACCGGTGGCGGCCCACTCGGTGCCGCGTTGCAGCGTGACGATGTGGCCGACGCAGACCAAGGGCTTGAAGGGCGGCTGCTCGCTCGGACCGACATGGCCGAGCGTGGTGTGAAACACGCGGCCCGAGCCGTAGCGGATCGTCATGAGCATGGGCT